>JANNRD010000515.1:0-2432 GCA_031401095.1 Acidobacteriota bacterium | reverse complement strand
TCTGTCAGAGGGGCTTTTGATTTGAGGCCATCGAGGCCGGGCATCGCCGGGAGCGCATCTCTTTCACCTGGTTTCACCAGGTTGACTGTGATGATAAACATGAGCTCGGTTTCCTGCTTCTGGAAGGACTGCGAGCGGAAGAGATTGCCGAGCACTGGGATGTCGCCGAGCAACGGGATCTTTGTGAGCGTCTTGGTGTCGTTTGTGTCGAGCAGACCCGCGAGAGCGAAGCTCTGGGTGTTCTTCAATTCAACAACGGTCTTTGCGCGTCTCGTTCTGAGTGCAGGGATATTGAACCCGCCGAAACTGATCCCGTTTCCAAAATCTATCGTCGAGACCTCTGGCTGGAGTTCGAGGCGGATATGATCCTCGTCGATGATCGTTGGCTTGAAGCTCAAGCGCACACCGAACTCCTTGAAGACGATGGTGACATTCGAAGCGGTGCCGCTTCCTTGAAGAATGGGAACCGGGAATTCACCTCCCGCGAGAAAGCTTGCCTCGGCTCCGTCCAGGGCAATCAGATTTGGCTCAGCCAGCGTGCGGAGGGCGCCACTCGACTGTAGCGCGCGCAGGAAGACCGTGAGGTTCCCTCCGAGGAAGAGGACATTGAGGGTCTTCACAAGTTCGCCGCCAATAACCCCGTCGACAACGCTCCCGACGGAAGCGGGACCCGCGCCAGTGTTGAGAAATCCGGCCCTGCCGGGAGCAACCTGGTATGCATACGCAAGTCCGAGGTCGCGTGCGCGGTTGCGGTTGACCTCAGCAACCTGAACCGACAGTTGCACCTGCGGAACGTCCTTGAAGGGACCCTGCAGCAGGTTGACCGTCTTGAATCCCGCGGCCTGCACCGCGTTCTCGGCGAGAGTTACCTTCTTCGTATCGCTGACGTTACCCGAGAGGACCACGGCCCCGTTTGCCTGGCTCAGGTGAATCGTGTCCTTCGGGAAGAGTTCACGGAGCAACGAATCCATCAAGGTGAGATTGACGCGGACCGAGATATCAAAGACGACGGTGCGGTCTCCGTTCTTGTCCCAGGCAATGAAGTTGACGTGTCCGAAGGCCTTACCGTGGACGAGGACTTGATCGCCGGCGACGATGACCGCCTCAGCGATGTCCGGGTTGGAGACCGAGAGCCTGCCAATCTGCTGATCGAAGCGGATCATCCGCGATTGTCCAACCAACAAGTTCAAGGCAGCGGCCTCCGTCTGAGGGGTCGCAAACGAGACGTGCAGGATGAAGTCCTCGGCCTTCGCTGGTCGACCGACAACCGAGAGGAGCATCGATGCCACAAGAAGTAGCGCGAGGATGCGTGATGCTGCATTCTGATTGTGGGGGCAATGTGCTTTCAAGTTTGTGTGAGGCTCCTACCTCGACTCCCTGCTCTCATGCAGCATGTTAGGGGAGCGCAATCTGACGTCGCTTGTTGCCTTCGATCAACTCGATGGTCTGGACAGGTGGCTTTGCCTTCTCCGCCTCCTGGACGACGATTTTGTCGATTGGGTCGACCGGCGCGCTTGGCATTGGCCGTTGACGGCTCGCTCGCAGTTGTCCAGAGGTCGATGTCACGGTCGATCCGCCCGGTGAGGCCAACGAGGCGAGCATGTGCCCCGCGAGCAGACTACGCTTGTCGACGCCAGTGGTTTCCACGGAGTCCGAATCGACAGAGTTGCGCAGGACGAGTTGAAGTTTGCCCTCGGTCGCGGCGAGCGCCAGCTTCTCGGCCTCTTCGGGCGTCACCTCCAACGTCACCGCTTTGACAATCAGTGTGGTCTCACCGGTCTCCTGCTTTTCGATGTTGCGGTCGCTGGCCAGAACCTTGATGTGTTGGAGAACAATCTTCGACGTTGGCCCTTGCGAAGAACCGGTCTCCCGCGGGTCGATCACGGCGACGATATCGACCCAGGCGCCTGGCAGGACGAATCCAGCAACACCCACGACGTCATCCACCTTGACCGTCATCGCCCGCGATCCGTCTGAAATAACCGCCGCCAATCCGGCCGCCGAGCCTTCGGGCGCCAGCTTGAATTCAGTCACCGGCTCGCGTGGGCTAATACCGGTTACCGTGACGCGACCGACCAGCCTTTCCATCGAGGTGAAAACGCCGTCGGGAGTCGCGTCGGGTGGCAGGTGCACCACTGTTAGTTGATCCCGCGTGATCTGCGTGCTCATCGGAATGCTGACGCTGGCGGCGAGCACACTCTTGCTTTGAGCCTTGACACCTGAGAGGTAGCGGCTGACCAGGAGGGCCGCGAAGAGACCGAAGACGACGGCACAGGCGATAACCGCGAGAAGTCTTTTGTCAAACATAAGATCGTTCCTTGGCCGATCGGCCCGTCATTGGCTATCTCACCCACTCACCAGGGTGCTGCCGACAGAGATGACGCTGCCGAGAGTGATAGCAACCCCGTAGGGGACTGTCTGAGCCTTCTGGG
>JANNRD010000514.1:0-9061 GCA_031401095.1 Acidobacteriota bacterium | reverse complement strand
CTTGCCCGAGACATCGCCAAGCGCGATCGCAAACCGCCCATCGCGCTTCGCAATAAAGTCGTAGTAGTCTCCGCCGACCTCATAGCATGGAAAACTAACCCCAATCAGATCGTAGCCAGGGATCGGTGGCGATGTCGCAGGCTGAAGGCGCATCTGAATCTCACTCGCGACCGCGAGCTCATTCTCAAGCCGCTTCTTATCCTGCTGAACCTCCAGCAAATGAACATTCTCGATCCGGATGGCGGCAACGCCAGCGATCAGTGTCAGGAGCTGCAGGTCTCTTTCTGTGAACCGGTTGGTGTGAAAAGGGCTGTCAACATAGACCATCCCGAGGACACGCCCCTCGAGCGCAAGCGGGACCGCCATGACCGAGCGTATTCCGCCGAGCGCAATTGACTTATGTTCCTGAAAGCGCGGGTCGTGCAGCGCGTCCTGAGTCAGCACTGAAGTGCCGTGTTTGAGCACCTGATCAGAAATCGATCGGCTGATCTCAACCTGCGACATATCGTTGTGCCCTGCGGACCGCGTCTTCATTGCCTTGCAGACCAGCACCGGTTCGCCTGTCTCCTCGCTCTTCTCAAGGAGCAGCATGTATGCACGGTCGGCTGGTAGCGCGCCAAAGACCGAATCGAGGACCTGCTCGATTGCATCTTCAAGTGAAAGCGGTGAGAGCAACGTCAGGCTGACGCGGCTGATGATCGCCAGCGTGTCGTCCTGGGAATACGCGACCTGGCCGAGTGCTGGCCTGATCTGCGTTTTCTGCACAGCCTCGATAGAAGAGAGAAGATTCGCCGCCGATTTCCGAGACTCCGCGGTGATCATAATTTCCGGAGTCAGCCCCGAAATGCTCTCAGAGACGAGAACGCTCGTCCGGCTTCCTGTCGGTGACGTATCGGACTTCTCCGAGTACTCGATCTCCGTCTCGCCGATGCGGATACGATCCCGGTCGTGGAGTTGCGTCGCGGTCGAAAGGCGCATTCCGTTGAGATATGTCCCGTTGGCGCTCCCGGAATCATTCACCCACAGATGATCTCCCTGACGGCGAATCTCCGCGTGAAGCCTTGATGTGAACGGATCCTCGACACAAAGATCATTTCGCGCGGAACGGCCAATGGTGGTCCGCAGTCGAGTTAGCTCGACAACCGAATCAGCGTGTGACGGGGTGGCTCTAACAATCAGACGTGGCATAGAGTTGGATGTGGAGATATGGACAATCCCGGTGCCCGATCGCCGCTCAGTTGGGGCTCAATTACTTCAAAGCATGACGGGTCGTCCGGCTGGGGAGCAGGGCATCCGCCCCACTGATATTGTACTGCTTGTCGCCCTCGCTCCGCGCGGCCTTCGCCGTTCTCTGCGCACCACTGCGCGCCACCTGCACATATGTACCCGAATCGCACTGGTTGTACAGTGAGTGCGCAAGAGCGTCCTGATCGAGTCCGTCGTAGGAGGACCCGAGCAGATAGTAGAGGTCCTTGTCGTCGGGCGTCAATCTCTGGGCAATCGAGAACTCCTTGATCGCCGCAAGGTACTCGCGAACATTGTGGTAACGACTGCCCAGCGATTTATGCGATTCCGCGAGGGCGCGCGCGTCACCGCGCTCAGCATCCTGCGCGCGTGTCAAGAGTGTTGGCGGCGCTGCGAGTGAGCTCCCCTGAACACGTGGCGGTGCGAGCGCAGCTGTGCTCCCGGTTCGGGGTAATGATGGCGCGAGAGATGTCATCTTGTGTCGTGTTACCACCCGATGCCTGGGAAGATCAGCCCGCACGAGGCCAAACGGACGCTCATCGTGCGCCTCGATGACGGCCAGCACCGCGATCGCTTCCAGGCTCTGCGGGTTGATATCGATGATCCGCTGATACTCCTGAAACGCTTCACGCCAGTTGCCGCGAGCTCGATGCACCTCAGCAATTTCAAGCCGAGCCTCAAGATTGCGCGGATCCTGACGCAACAGCGTCCAGTACGCTCGGAGGGCTTCATCCACCTGGCCTGACGCCTGATAAGACTGAGCCAGCAAGAGGTAGATCGGAAGATGTTGCGGCATGAGGGCAAGAGCCTCTCTGAATTGGCCAATTGCCTGCCCGTACTGTCCCAGCTCATTCGCCTGTTTGCCGAGCCGGATCAGGTCCAGACTCTGCTCTTCCGGTGAGATCAGATTGCGCTCGGGATGATCAACCCGGAACGACATCAGGCTCTGCCGGTAGTAGACCAGCGAGGTAACACCAACGACCAATACCGCGACACCAAGGAGCAACGCGCGAATCCGCGAGCCAAAAGCGTTCGCGCTCTCAAGTCCCGAGGCTTGCGCAAGGGCGCTAGCTCGAGGTTGTCCCACCTTCGTTGACCCACTCGCGCGACGCTTCACCGGCTGTTCTTTAATGGAATCCCGAACGCGGGGATTCCAACGCCCTGGCGACGAGTAAGTTCCCACGTCCTCCCGCAAACTCCCACTCTCGGTCTTGGTTTTCGCGGGTTGACCGTTCTCTGAACGCTCCGCGCCAGCGACGACAGTGGAGACCAAATCTTCCCGCTGCTCCGTGGCTGAAGACAAAGCCGCAGGCGTGCCCTCCAGGCCAACCACCAACTCGGCCCCGCACTGTCGACAGAACCGCACTTGCGGTCGTGCCGCTGCGCCACAATGTCCGCAGTAATTCACGTCCATAGCTCGCCTGCTAAAAACCTCTCTTGTCCGGGGAGTGACGCCGACCATACTAACATAGTGCCCACCAAAGGTCGCTCTTCCCTGAGAACTCAACGCGTCCATCGCGACAGCCCGTGCGGCCTGGTTCGCGGAAAGAAATTAGTCCTTCACAACCAACGTGCCGGCCAATTTATCGTGCCATCCCTGCTGCTTTTTGTCGAGAAGCGCCGAGCAAATCCCGAGACCCAGGGCGAATACCGAAAGCGGGTACCCGATGAGGTGTCGCAGGATCGCGGTCCGGTACGTCAGCGGCGCACCATCCTCGCGCACAATTCGGATACCGATAAACCGCTTGCCGAATGACTGGCCGTCGCGTTTGCAAAGGTAGACACCGTTAAACAGCACGAGCACGAAGGTCAGCAAGTAACCGCCTGCCAGGACCACCCCGGCAAAACCGGGAGCATTCCAACGCCGTTTGAAGTAGACGGCGATGAGCACACTTATCGCTGGAACCAGCATGGTCAGAATGTAGTCGAGCAGAAACGCGCTACAGCGCAGACCAATACTGGCCAACCGCTCTGGGACGACACGCTGCGACCGGGGAATGACGCGTTGCGGCTGGGAATCTTGCACCGTCGAGTGGACTGCCATCGACTAACCCTCAGGTGACAACAAACTTGAGCGTCGTCTCACCGAGTCTGACCTCATCTCCGCTGACGAGCGGGTGCTGTTTGCCCTGGGAAAGCCGTAGCTGACCATTAAGGAACGTGCCATTGGCGCTGCCAAGATCCTCGATCACAAACTGGCTGCCAAGGCCGATGATCTTTGCATGACGACGAGACACGCGAGCCGCAGGGTCGTAGCGCGACAGATCCACTTCAGGTCGGATTCCTCTGTTCGGATCCATGCGGCCGATCAGATTCTCTCCGTCGTCGTTCAAAGGAAACTGAGCGCTCATTTCAGTCGTTCCGACGACGACCAGCTTGGCGGTGCCCTTCTTCGTTTGCTTCTGCCCACAGAATGCGCAAAAGACATCATCGATCGCCATCTCGTGGGCGCAGTGGACACACTGGCGAGTCTGGGCGGCGACCGGCATCATCTCGATCGAGATCGAACTGATATCATGTGGCTGGCTCGCCATGAGGCGGCGGAGATGTTTCTTTAGTTCGTGACCAAAAGCTCTGGCGCTCGTGAAGCGGTCCTCTGGTTTGTCTTCGACCGCGCAGCAGACCATCTGCTCCATCTCGGCCGTGATCGCAGGGTTGATCTGGCGAGGCTTCGGATTCTTCGTGAAATCGAAGATCATGAGCGGTTTGTCCTGCGGATCGTTGCCGGTCAGCAAGTGGAACATCGTCGCGCCAAGCGAGTAAAGGTCCGAAGCGGGCTCGACCTTCCCGGCAAATAACTCCGGCGGCGCATAGCCCATCGTCCCGATCGCCGTCACACCCTTTTGTGATGGCGCGACAAAGCGGGCGATCCCAAAATCGACCAGCATGACGCGATTGCGCGCATCGAGCATGAGATTCGCGGGCTTCAAATCACGGTAAATGATCGGTGGGCTCTGTGAGTGGATGTAGTCCAGAACATCGCAGATCTCGAGGGACCATTGAGTGACGGTCAATTCGTCAACTTTGCCGCCAACTTCTTCAAAACGCCTCGACAGATCGCCACCGTCAATGTACTTCATGACGAGATAGTAGCGACCGCGGGCCGTATCAAAGAAGTACTGATAGATGGTCGGTATTGCCGGATGATCGAGACGCGCAAGGAGCTCCGCCTCGCGTTTGAAGTCCTCAATCGCCTTCGCGCGAGCCCCTTCGTCAGCAAACATCTCGACCATCTCTTTGACCGCAACGAGACGGTTGGCGAGGTTCTGATCTTCTGCGAGGTAGACCGATCCCATCCCGCCACCGCCGAGGCGGCGCGAGATTTTGTAGCGATCAGCGAGCATCGTGCCAGCTGCGAGCTGAACGCCAATTGGGGTGTTTCCAGATCCGGTCATACTCGTTCTTGCCGGCCCTTTCGGGACCGCTAAAGAGATCGACGCCTGTGCCGCGACGTCCTGCGGCGCACCGCACTCACCGCAGAAGGGATCGCCAGCGGTGGTGAGAGCTCCGCATTCGGGACAGAAAGGCATAACGGACGACTAAAGTGGTACACGCAGACAGACCGTTACCGCTGACTGGCAATTCAGTTGAGGACAAACTTGAGGAACGTCTTCCCCACGATGATCTCATCGCCGTGCTTGAGCGGCTGCTTACTGCCGGGCAAGAGGCGTGGACCACGATTGATGAATGTCCCATTGGTGCTACCCAGGTCTTCGATCAAAAACTGATTATTGAGAAACTGGATACGCGCGTGTCGTCGCGAGATCTTTGCCTCCGGATCGTCCTGATCGAGGTCGACCTCCGGAAAGATTCCGCCGTCGGCATCCCACCGGCCGATGAGCGATTCCGGGTTGCTCAGAGAAAACTCTTTGCCGATCTTCCCACCTCGTTGAATGATCAATTTGGCGTGGCTTTCAGACTGCAACGCATCGCCCTCCTGGTGCGCGTACTGCTCGCCGCTCGAGAGCGGACTTGTCTGCGGACGGTAAGCCGGTTGAGCGTTGACGCCTGATCTCCCCTTGTCCCGGGAGACAACTATCGGCCCAGAACGCTTGACCGGCGGTGCCGGTGGCGGTGGCATGTAGGGCGTCGCCGGTCTTGGCGTCACCGAGTCACGGGTGAATGTCGGTGGCGGTGGCGGCTGAGGTGGCGAGTAGTTGGGCGGCCGCGATGAAGCGGCCGCACTCAACCTCGCCCCGCACTCATCACAGTACTCGGACTCGGTCATGTTGTCGGTGCCACAATGAAAGCATCTCTTCATACGTGCCACGGGCCTCCGCCAAACGCACAAACTACTGAACTGCTTTGCTCTACCACCGCCTCAGCGGATCGGAACCCTTCCCTTTCATGGCAGCTCGCGCGACCCGCGCGAGACTTTGAAACGGCCAGTTATGTTACACCGATTCATCCTGCGATGCCAGCAAGAGACCTGTCAAGCGGTTTGACAACGATGCAGTGCGACCGCCCGGCGCCCCCCATGCGAAAGACGCGAAAGGTAGCGACTACTATCCCTTCGCGTCTTCGTGACAGGGCACCCAACTCCAAAGAGTGGCCCCGTGCCTCAACAACAGGCCGGGAAGGCGGCACGAGTACGACGTAGGGCTTGTCGCTGCCCGGCGTGGCTCCGACCCCAAAGGCCGGGCAGGGACGAGCCCTGCCCCTACTGTCATCGAAGGTGAATACGCAACGTGTTCGCCACTCGCCCGTCGATGATCACTTCGATCTCGACCTCACCGCGACCGACAAGACTTCGCGGCAGCCGGACATTGATCTGATCGAGACCGGCATATCCTTCCTGCACGCCCGCGTAAGTCACCTCGCCTGCCACTCCGCCGACTCTCACCGTGACAGCCTCGAGAAGGCTGCGACCGCGGAATCCCGTCCCATGCAGAACCAGAAACAACTCCTCCGGTGACGCACCAAAGACAACCCTCGAGGGCACGTGTAAACCACTCAGCGAATCCATTGCGGCCGTCGACTCGAGGACCTGGCTGTTGTCCCCAGCGACGTGCACAAAGAAGCCCGCCGGCGCTCCTGCCCCGTCAGCGTTCGCCGCAAACAGTCCGGGCGCAACCGGAACAATCATCGTCGTCTGCACACTGATCGATCCATCACCGCTCGCCACCATCAAGACAGCCTCACCCAGCGATGCTCCATCCGGAATCTGAAAGTTGACCTGCTGCGGAGAGACGAAGAAGAGCGGCGCCGGATACTCGACACCTGCCGCATCCCTCATGAACACCCGCGTCCCCGCAAGCTCCGTCGGGAGTGGGACCGTCGCGGCAAGTTCGGTACTCACGGCCAGATCGCTTCCAAACGCAGCCACTATCCCACCAGGTGTCGTTGTCTCGGGTTGATAGCTCGCCGCAGACACCACCGCCAGCCCCGTCACTCCAGTCGAGAGCATCGAGCCCGCTGCCCCGATCATGACCGTATACATCTGGCTCGCCGTGCAACTGCTCGCATTGGTTGCCGTGATCGTGAAGTTGTATGTCCCCGGGGTTGTCGGGTAGCCAAAGAGCAACCCAAACGAGCCGTAGAGCGTCACCCCCGGAGGCAGGCTCCCACCAGTCACCGCGTATGAATAAACGCCCGATGGCGAGGCCGCCACTGACTTAACGTACGCTGCGCCAACGCTGCCATTTCCAAGCGTCGCGGGCAGCGTGATCGCCGGGCACCCCCCACCGCCGATGACCACCGTGTAGCTCTGGCTCCCCGTGCAAGAGCCGAAACCCGTCGCCGTCATGGTGAAGTTGAACGTTCCATTGGCCGTCGGGAATCCGCTCAAGACTCCAGTCCCGGCATTGAACGTCAAACCAGTCGGAAACGCTCCAGAGGTCCTGGTGAAGGTGTAGCTGCCACCAGCAGGCGTCGCCGAGATTGTCTGGCTATAGAAGACATTCTGTGTCCCAGCCGGCAACGTAGCCGGGGAAACCGTGATCGCGGGACACACAATAACGAGCGCGTAGGCCTGTGTTCCCAAACAACCATTGCCCGCATCCGCCCTGACCGTGAAATTGTAGGTCCCGGTGATGAACGGCAACCCGCTCATGACTCCGGTCGTTGGGTGCAGGGTGAGCCCCGACGGCAGAGCCCCCAGTACTATGGAGAAGGAGTATGTGCCAGCCGGTGTCACTGCCAGTGCCTGCGAATAGGCATTTCCCGCCTGCCCATTCGGAAGCGACGCTGGCGAAAGTCCGATCGTCGGGCAAACGACCACGATGGTATAGCTCTGCGACCCGGTACAACTGCCTGCCGCAGCCCTGATCGTGAAGCTGAACGTGCCCGTGGTGGTCGGCGTCCCCGTCAACGCGCCGGTCGAGGTGTTGAGTGTCAATCCCGTCGGCAGCGCTCCGCTGCTGACGCTGTAGGAATAGGTCCCGGCCGGAGAGGCCGATACCGCCTGGCTGTAGGCCGTTCCGACGGTCCCACCAGGCAGACTCCCGGGCGAGAGCGTGATCGTCGGACAGATGACGGTGATTGAATAGTCGCGGAAGCCAGTACAACCTCCGAAACCCGCTGCCGTGACACGGAAGTTGAACACTCCGCTTTGCGTTGGCGCGCCACTGAACGTCCCGTTGCCGTTGAGCGTCAAGCCATTTGGCAGCAGTCCACTCGTCACCCCAAAGTTGTAATTCCCACCGGCCGGGCTCGCCGTGAGGGATTGTGGATAGGCTGAATTCACCGTGCCATTCGGCAGCGTCGCCGGGTTGAGAGTGATCGCCGGACAGACGACGTTGACCATGAAGCTGGCAACGGTAGTCGCCATGCAGTTGTCCGTCACGGCGATGTCGATCATGTAGCTGCCAATGAGCGAGGCTCCGGTCACCAGCACCTGTCCCGTCATGGGGTTGACGGCGAGCGTCAACCCGCCATTATTCGGGATGACGCTCTGCAGAAGAATCTGGTTGATCGTCCCGTTGTCGCTGGGACCGACTGCCGGGCCAAATAGTGGCGTCGTGCCCGCCGTCACCGTTTGAGGCGCGTATCCAAGCATCGGCGGCATATTGGGAGTGACTGTCACGGTCAAAATGCCCGTTCCCGTCGCGCTCTGGTTGTCAGTCACTACCAGATTGAACATCGCGCTTGTCGCCGCGCAGGTCGTCGAGACGTTGGCCGTCACAATCCCTGACGGAGTGATCGTCACACCCGAGACCGTCACGCCGTTGGAGCTCGCTGTTGTCGGATTCCCGTTGATCGTGATACCCAGCGTATTGACCGGCTGATCGGGGTCCGTCGCTGTCGCGATCGTGAAGCTCGCCGCGTTGCTCCCCGCCTTGACCGGCACGTTGTTGCTGCTGATGGTTGGCGGCGTGTTGGTCAGCAGAGTCGCGGTCGCCGTGTTGCCCGTGCCGCCATTGGTGGAACTGACATTGCCGGTGATGTTGACGAATGGTCCCGGCATTGTCGGCGTGACGTTGACAGAAACCGTGCAAGTGCCGGAGATGCTGACCATCCCGCCCACCAGCTTGATGCCCACATCGCCAGCGGCTAACGCTCCGTTGGTGTTGTCGGTCAGTGTGCCCCCGCAGGTGTTGGTCGTCGTCAGGGGGGTCGCCACCACCAGTTCTGGCGGGGTGGGGAAGTTGTCGGTGAAGCCTACGCCAGTCAGCGCAACGGTGTTGGTTACCGGATTGGTGATCGTAAATGTGAGGGTGGATGTCCCGCCCACTGGGGTCGTCGGTGGAGTGAAGACTTTGGCGATGCTCGGCGGTGCCACCACCGTGTGCGGTTCGGTGTCGTTGCCACCGTTGAAATTCCCGTCGCCGGCATAAGTCGCCGTCAGTGTTCGTGCTCCCGGCGTCGTCCAGCTCGA
>JANNRD010000513.1:0-2505 GCA_031401095.1 Acidobacteriota bacterium | reverse complement strand
TTTCTTCTCTGTGCTTTCTCTGTGTCTCTGTGCCTCTGTGGTTCATTTCTCTCGAAGGAGGAGCGCCGTGAAAATTGGGGTCATCGCATGTCTGTTGATAGCACAGCTCGCTCTCGGGCAGACCCCGCCGGACTCGGTTGGGATGCGAGCATCGCAACTCGCTTTCATCGACGATGCAGTCGCCGCGGAGATCGCAAAGAACCAATTGCCAGGTGCCGTTGTTGCGGTTGGGCGCCAGGGAAAGATCGTCTGGCGGCGCGCCTACGGTAATCGCGCGCTCCAACCGGCGCCGGAGCCGATGACGGCAGACACGATCTTTGACCTTGCTTCACTCACGAAAGTGGTCGCGACAGCGACGTCGGTCATGATCCTGGTTGAGCGTGGCAAGGTGAGACTCGGCGACGCGGTCGCACGGTACATTCCCGAGTTCGCAGCTGCCGGCAAGCGAAACATCACGATTGAGCAACTGCTCACTCACCGATCGGGTTTGATTCCGGACAATGAGGTCAAGGATTACGAAGCGGGTCCCGCGAAGGCGATGGAGAACATCTGGGCGCTGGCGCCTATTGCCGAAGCGGGTTCGCGGTTCATCTACTCCGATGTCAACTTCATCGTGCTTGGGGAGCTGGTGCACCGGATGAGCGGTCAGACACTCGACCGGTTTGCAGCCGAGAATATCTTTTCCCCGCTGGGAATGGCAGACACGGGATTCAAACCCGATGCGGGCCTGCGGGCGCGGATTGCTCCGACTGAGAAGCGCGGCGGATCGGTGACGGTTCCGAGCACGGGCGAGAAGAGTGGTGGCACCGAGCATTGGATGCGCGGCGAGGTGCACGATCCGCGTTCTTACTTGCTGGGTGGTGTTGCGGGGCACGCAGGTCTCTTTTCGACAGCGGATGATCTGTCGAAGTATTGCCAGATGATCCTCAACGGAGGCGAATATCGCGGTGTGCGAATCCTCAGCCCGCTCGGCGTGCAGCGGATGAGTGAAGCGCGGGTTTCAGGGGGGAACGCGAGTGACGGTCAGTCGCGAGGCCTGGGCTTCGACGTCACGACAACGTTCTCGGCAAATCGCGGCGATCTCTTCCCGATTGGGAGCTTCGGTCATACCGGTTTTACTGGCACCTCGATCTGGATCGATCCGTCGAGTGAGACGTTCGTTGTCTTCCTCAGCAATCGAGTTCATCCACGGCTCGATCCACGACAGCCCGCCGATGTCGGATCATTGCGGGGTCGGATTGCATCGATCGTTGCGGCATCGATTATTGCGCCGCCATTTGCAAACCGTCAGGGGGTGACGCTGGGAACGGCGCGGGCGGGCCCGGGCCTTCGCGGTGGATCGCTGACAACCCTCAACGGGATCGATGTCCTGGTGCGCGACGACTTTGCGCAGCTGAAGGGAAAGCGCGTCGGGCTGATTTCCAATCACACGGGTCGCGATCGTCTCGGCCGCAGCACCATTGACCTTCTCTTCACAGCGCCTGGCGTCAAGCTGGTGGCGCTCTTCTCGCCAGAGCACGGCCTGCGTGGCATCCTCGATCAGGACAAAATTCCGAGCTCGGTTGACGAAAAGACCGGGTTACCGATTAACAGCCTCTATGGCGATTCGAGGCAGCCGACACCAGAGATGCTGAAGGGTCTCGACGTGCTCGTCTATGACATTCAGGATGTCGGGACACGCTTCTACACCTACATTTCGACGCTCGGTCTGGCGATGGAGGCAGCAGCGAGACAGAAGGTAAAGTTCCTGGTTCTCGATCGAGTCAACCCGATCAACGGCATCGACGTTGAGGGTCCGATCGCAGACGAAGATAAGCTTTCATTTATCGCCTATCATCGACTTCCGATCAGGCACGGAATGACCGTCGGCGAGTTGGCGCAACTCTTCAATGAAGAGCGGCGGATTGGAGTTGATCTCGAGGTCGTGCGGGTTCTCGACTGGCGGCGCGATGCGTGGTTTGATGAGACTGGTCTGACCTGGATCAACCCATCGCCGAATATGCGAAGCCTGACCGAGGCGACACTTTATCCTGGGGTCGGCTTGCTCGAAACGACCAACGTCTCCGTTGGCCGGGGCACGGATACACCATTCGAGGTTGTCGGTGCACCGTGGATCGATGGCATCAAACTGGGAGCTGCGCTCAATGCGAAAAACCTCCCAGGGGCAAGGTTTGTACCGGTCAGGTTCACACCGCGTTCGAGCGTTCACGAAACGAAGGAGTGCGGCGGGGTCAATATCGTGATCACTGATCGAAGCACATTCGAGCCCATCTCGACCGGCCTCGAGATCGCAACGCAGCTTCTGGTGCTGTTCCCGCGGGACTTTATGGCGGACCGGTTTGTCCGTCTGCTGGTCAATCGGCAGGTTTTTGAGGCCTTCAAGCGGGGCAGTGAGGGTCGCGCACTAAGACAGCTCTGGCAGGACGAGCTGGGACAATTCCGGGCTGTTCGAAGAAAGTACCTGCTCTATTGAGGGCTGGGACAAGAGGACAACAAAGACTGCAA
>JANNRD010000512.1:0-4240 GCA_031401095.1 Acidobacteriota bacterium | reverse complement strand
AGGGGGACTGCGGATGACTCGCCCGGCGGTTGAAAGAACAGCGTCGCGCCGTCCCTGGTGATCGTCAGTTTCGCAGGCGCTTCCGGATTCGAATAAGCTCCGACGTATTTGTCCAAAATCTCCGGGCTGACCGCGATCGATTCCAAGGCGGGAATCTGAAACGGCCGATGGTAGTAAATCTCGACCACGCCGCTCACAATATTCCCTACCGGGTAAATCTTCGCGTTCGTGGTGTAGGCGACCGCCAGCTTTTCTTCCGGCTCGTAAGCCAGCCAGGCTCCATAGTTGTCGGCCCCGCCCGTGTGCCCGTAGAACGTTTTGCCGGCGAACGTGAAGGGCTCCATCATTCCAAACCCCTCGCCGTCCCTCATCGTTTTCATGTGGTCGAGTGTGTCTTTTGAAACCAGCTTTCCTTCAAACAGCGCCTGGATGAATTTGGCCATGTCGTTCGGTGTCGAAACAATCGCGCCCGCGCTGAAGAGGAGGCTTGGATGGGTTTCGGTTCCCTGTTTCCATTCGACGCCGGACCGATAATAGGTAAGACTTTCGTTTTTGGTCACATCGATGTTTCCGGTCGCGGTGTATGTATCCTTGAGCCCGATCTTTGAGCAGATTCCTTCCTCGAGGGCTTCCCCGTAGGGTTTGCCGGTTAACTTTTCAAGGATAAGACCTAAAAGGACATAGCCGGAATTGCTGTAGGAATGCTTTGCGTCCGGTTCGAAATCCGGAGTGCCTTTGGCGATAACGGCGAGCATTTCGTCCTTCGTTATTCCGTTCGTGTTCGACGAGGGGCGCAGATTCCTATCCAATATGGAATCATGGATGCCGCTGCGATGAGCGAGGATCTGCGCGATTGTGATTTTATGCGCGTTCGGAATCTGCGGGAGAAACTTGTCGAGCGTGTCGGTCAGCTTCAATTTTCCGTTCTCGACGAGCTGAAGGATCATCACAGTGGTGAACATTTTTGTGATCGAACCGATCCGGAATCTGTTCGCCGCGGTCAGAGGTTTCTTTTCGGTTCCGTTGATCTGGCTGTAGCCGATGGAGCGGGAGTAAAGAATGCTACCGCTTTTGGCGATGGTCATGCTGCCCATCGCCTTATTCTTTTCGGCGAGCCGGTCAAAAAACTGGTCGAGTTTGGCTTTGTCCAGCGTCTGTGCGTTGGCCGCGGTCAACAACATCAGTGTCAGGGAAAGTGCGAATAGTATCTTGATTTTCATATGTTGAACCTCGTCCTCGAGTCAAAACTCCAATCGCTTCCTGCGTGAGAGAGATCGGTTCCCGCAACATGGGTGCGGCGAGTGGCAGCCCAAAGTACTTTACAATGCAAAGCCACCCAGCGCAAGCTGGCTTCTATCGGTTTACGGAATCAACTGGGCCGGGGAGAACGTCTGACGATTTTGATTCGTGGTTAACCCGGTTCTTGAGCTCACTGGCGAAACAAGAATGGCTACGACTCTCGTTAGCCTTTTGAGCGAGCACCGAACTCAGACGGTAGGCGGATTAACCTGGAAGGAGGTCCGAGATGACGCGACCTACGATCGGCGGTATCTCACCGTTTTTCATTGTGCGGCACCTCGATGCGGCACTTGCGTTTTATCGAGATATGCTGGGTTTTGACGTCACCTTCCGGGGGCCAGAGGACGACCCATTCTTTGGAATGGTGAGCCGGGACGGAGCGACGATCATGGTCAAGGTTGTTGGGTTAGAACCGCTCCCCAACTACAAGCGCAACGGGGCAGCGCGATGGGATGCTTACCTTTATGTGCCGGATCCTGATGCTCTGGCGGCGGAATTCACGTTGCGCGGTGTCATCTTCTCGCAACCTCTCAAAGATGACGACGACGGTCTACGCGGTTTCGAGCTCAAGGACGCCGATGGTTACGTGTTGTTCTTTGGCCGCCCTCGAGCGGACAAGAACTGAGATGCCGCGCCTGATGCGTATTCCGCTGAAAGCGGCCACTGATTCCGACCGAAAGCAGCCACTTTTTTGGTCCGTAGCGGAATGAGTGGCTGGTTTGCCGGAAATGGTGGCCGGTTTGCCCCGGAATCAGTGGCTGCCTTGGTCCGGAATTCGCACCTGAAGCGAAAGAACAAGCTGTCAGAAGGTCGGGCGAGCAAAGGCCAATGAAAGGGATAGAAATGCAAAAAGCGAATAGACCTCAAATGCTTTGCCCGGCTCAGCCAATTCAGAGTGTCACGCGAGAGTGGGCCATTCGCCTCCGATAACACGTCTTGAGTGCGGTCTCTGAATCGGCGGTTTTCATCATTTCTCCTCCCTCATGCGTCACTAAGCGGCGCGGCGTTTTGTGCCACTTCTGCCCGAGCGTGGCGTGACGCCTCGATCGCGCAGAAGCGCCCCAGGATCGGCGCCAGCATGAAGCCTCAGCCCAAGCGCACCCACGACCTTGAGGATGGTGTCGAAACCGGGACTGCGCTCGCCGGAGAGCGCCTTGTAAAGGCTCTCGCGTGACAACCCGGCATCGCGCGCAACCTGTGACATGCCTTTGGCCCGGGCGATATCCCCAAGCGCCTTGGCAATGAACGCTGCGTCGTCACCGGCTTCCTCGATGCAGGCCTCAAGATACGCGGCCATTTCTGCCGGGTTTCGTAGGTGCTCGGCAACGTCGTAACGTGTGGTCTCGGTCTTTCTCATCGTCATCCCTATAGGTTGCGGGCGAGCCGCAGGGCGGTTTTGATATCAGCAGATTGCGTGCGCTTGGCGCCGCCCGCCAGCAGAACCACCACCTCGCGACCATGTCGCGTGAAGTACACGCGGTAACCGGGGCCGTAATTGATCCGCAACTCGGAGACGCCTTCGCCGACCGGTTTAGCGTCACCCACGTTTCCCGCCTCCAGGCGCGCTATCCTGACTTGAACCCGCGCCCTGGCCTGAAGGTCACGCAGTCCATCCAGCCACTGGGCGAAGACTGCAGTCTTGCGAATCTCGGGCACCAGAACAGTGTATCCAAGTGGCTACATTTGGTCAATACGCGACGTGAGCATCTTCGAGAGGCACAACGCATAAGAGTATGCTCTCGCTCCGAGGTCGTCGGAGACTTTCACTCCCAGGTGAGTGCGCCCTGCCGGACAGCGGCCACGCGATTGGACAGATGCGGGAGCGGAGGCCTGCGCCCTTGCGGCGATCCTGGGTGTGAGGATCGAATGACTGCAGATAGACTCCGTCGACAAGCGAATGGACACGTCTAGCCGTCGATGGATTGACTTAGGTGAAGTTCCCGGTCACAAATCGGTCACAAAAGAAAAACGGCAGACCCGAAAGCCTGCCGTAATTCACTGACTCTAAAATGGACGTGGGGAGGATCGAACTCCCGGCCTCCGCATTGCGAACGCGGCGCTCTCCCAGCTGAGCTACACGCCCCTGACGAGACTCACGATACTATCCGTTGCTCCCTGACCCTGTCAATAACGCAGGGCCACCTCGAAACCATCCTCGCCCTGTGCCATCATGCCGCGGTGAAAAAGTCCCGTTCATCACAACCTCGATCACCCTTGCTCTTCGATGACCTTCCCATCACCGGCACGCTCGAACATCGCGAATCAATCGCCATCACACCCAACGACTCGCTCGACCTCATTCTCGAAGATCTTCGTCGAAGCCCTGTCTGCGGCGCCTGCCGCGGCGGTATGCCCCTCATCTTCGGGATGGGCTCCGACCACGCAGAACTCATGCTTATCGGTGAGGGCGCAGGTATCGACGACATCCAGTCCGGCCTCCCATTCCAGGGTCAGGCTGGCATCCTCCTCAACAAGATGATGACGGCAATTCATGTCCCGTTGCGAGACTGCTACATCTGCAACGTCATGAAGTGCATCCCTCCCGGTGAACGCAACTTCTCCATCGAGGAGATTGAAGACTGCCGGCCGTTCCTTCTCCGGCAAATCCTCGCCGTCAATCCTCGCGTCATTGTCGCTTTCGGCGCACTGGCCGCGCAGACACTCCTCCGCACACAGCAGACGATCTCTGCCCTTCGCGGTCAGGTCTACCAGGTCTTTCTCAATGATCGCGAAATCGCGCTCGTGCCGACATTCAACCCTGCCTATGTCTTGCGCGTCGCCGAGAAGAAACGAGAAGCGTGGGCCGATCTTAAACTCGTGCGCGACCTTCTTTCAGCGTGAGGAAGAAGACTCACGCGAACGACGCGAACGACGCGAAGGAACGCGAAAGGAAGGAAAGGGTTAGACCGGCGTGTCTTTCTCTCGTTCGCGTCGTTCGCGT
>JANNRD010000511.1:0-6391 GCA_031401095.1 Acidobacteriota bacterium | reverse complement strand
CGATCCCCGGGTTATCAATTCGCCGCCCACCTTTTCGCCCCTCACCTTGCTGGCTCTCGTTTGTTGCCACGCGAGGAGTCGCAGCAACGCTCCCATTGGGTTCGCTCCGGCCAGCGCAGCGAATCGCGCGCGGAGCACGGTCTTATCCTTGTAGCAAAAAGCCGGCCCCGGGGAAAGGGCTTGCTGAAATACCTTTCTCAAGTATAATGCGCCGGCGGGTTCTGTTTTGATCCTTAATCACGATCAAGAATGAAATGAAGAAAATCAAAATAACCAGGATTCGCCGAAGGTTCGTGCTGAAGGCTAGCTGAGGGCCTCCAGGATTAGACAGCCTGGAGAAGCGTGGGCGGAGGCGTACCATCGCCAAGGCTCCATAATTCCATTTCAACCAAGGAGAAATCTATGCTTCGTTCCGCCAGGTACGCTACATCACTCTGGCTTTTGGTTTCCGTAATGACGGGATTTGCCCTTGCTCAGGCACCGGTCGGAACCCTCACTGGCTCGGTCACTGACCCATCCGGCGCGGTCATCAAGAATGCAGAGGTCATCATTCGCAACAAGACCACCGGGGCCGAGCGCAAGGTCAAGTCGAATGATGAAGGCACCTTTTCTGCGCCAGCCCTCCCGGCAGGTCTCTACGAGGTCCAGGCAAAGGTCGCCGGATTTCGCACGTTGCTGCGTGAAATGACCCTTACTACCGGCTCCATCGCAACCGTCGAAATGAGCATGGAGATCGGCGAGACGACCGAACTCGTGACTGTCGCGGGTGCCGGAGCCGCCCAGCTCAATCTCGAATCGCATGCCATTGATGGCGTCATCACACGTCAGAAGATTCAGGAATTGCCGCTCAATGGCCGCAGCTTCCTCCAGCTCGCATTCCTGGAGCCCGGCGTCACCGCAAGCCCCGGCACGACTTCACAATACAACTCGCTCTTTTCTGTTTCCATCCTTGGCGGCGCATCGAATAAGACGGCGATTACCGTCGACGGCGGCAACGTCCGGAACTCGATCGAAGGTGAGACTGGCATGAACTTCTCACAAGAGGTCGTCCAGGAATTCCAACTTTCATCCAACAACTTCGACCTTTCGACGGGCATCACCAGCGTCGGCTCTGTGAACATCGTCACCCGCACTGGCGGCAACGAATATCACGGGTCTGGTTACTTCTTCTTCCGCGATCACAATATGGCGGCGTATCCGGGTCTGGCGCGCAATGCCCTGAGCCCCGACCCCTTCTTCGCACGTCGAAACCCTGGTGTCTGGGTTGGTGGTCCAATCATCAAGAATCGTCTCTTCTTCTTCACCAATTACGAGTACACCAATCAGTCCTCAATCGTCACTGTCCAGCCAAACCTGGCATCGGCCAGTTCATTGACGGGCAATTTCAGCAGTCCCTACGCTGGTCACCTCTTTAGTGCGCGCGTCGACTGGAAGGTGAGCGACAAACACAACGCCTTCCTCCGCTACTCGCACGATCAGAACAAGGGGTTTGGTCCAAACGGAGGACCGGTTCTGCCTTCGAACTGGCTGCGGAACAAGAATTTCTCGGATCAGGGCGTGATTGGGATCACCTCCGCTTTGACTGCCACACTGGTTAACGACTTTCGCTTCAATTACACATACTGGCAAAATCGCAACCTCTTCCCGAATGAGGAGGTCTGCGCAGGGTGCATCGGCCTCAACTTCCCGCAACTTAATATCAATGGTAGCAACGTCACGATCGGCAATACCTCCAACGCCACTCAGGGTCGAGACCTCCGACGGTTTACGTTCACGGACAGTTTGACCGTCCAGAAGGGCACGCACCGCTTCCGGTTCGGCACCGAACTGGAGTACGCACCGGGTACGGGCTTCTGGGGCTACTGCGATCCAGCGTGTACGGTGGGTTTCTCTCCCGAAACCATCAAGGCTTCGATTCCAGCGGCGTTCATCCCCGTGTTCTTCCCGACACTTCCAGCGTCGATCAAGACGAACCAGGATTTTCTCAATCTCCCGTTCGCCGGCGCGGTTGTCGGTGTGGGCGATCCGTCGCAACCGCCGCCTTACAACGTCGACAAGGCCAAGATCAACAGTCGGATGCGCTTCTACGGGCAGGACACCTGGAGGTTGAAGCCGAGCCTGACGCTCAACTATGGTCTGGCCTGGAACTTTGAGAGTACCCTCGTCAATCGTGACCTGGACAAGCCAGCCTATTTGAAACCGCTTTATGGCAACGACCTGAGCCCAACCAACAACAACTACAACAACTTCTCGCCTTCGGTCGGAGTGGCTTGGGACATCGGCGGGAAGAAGAAGACTGTGGTTCGCGCAGGGGCTGGTATCTATTGGGATACCGAGTTGCTGTGGCGGCGCCTCGAAGAGCGCGGTTATATTGGTCCGGTCGGCAACGGCCGAGCCCAGGTTCCGCACAGCAGTTTCACCAATATCTTCCCCGGCATTGTCAACCTCGGCGCGGGCGGGGCTCCAGTACCAGTTGGTGCTCCCTTGCCGAGCAATACGATCACCAATCTAACGGTTGGTCAGTTCATGCAGATTTATAACGCGCAGATTGGCGCAGTCCGCGCGTTTCTCGCGCCCAACCTGACTGATCTTTCAGTCCGTGGTATTCAGAAGGTCAAATCAGCGGCGAATCTGTATCCGCTCGACTACCCCGTCCAGCGCAGTTATCACATGAACATCGGATTCCAGCACGATTTTGACCATGACATGACGCTCAATGTCGACTTTGTGCGTCGCGTCTTTGTCAACACGCTGCTGGGCGCGCTTGATTACAATCGCTTCAACCGTCGGATCAATGGGGTGCAGACCCCGGTCATTCCGCGCTGCACTTCTACGGCTCAGGCCAATGATGTCAACGCCAATTGCTCGGTCGGCGCGATTACGTTCTGGACACCGGCCGGTCGCGACGTGTACAACGGGCTGCTCGTCAAGTTCGACAAGCGGTTCTCGAGGCGATACCTCCTCACGGGCTCCTATGCTCTGACGCTGAGGAGTGGAATTAACGGCATCCTCAACCTGGACAAGCGCGACGCAACGTGGGGTCCGCAGGGCGGCTATCACATCCTCAACGTTTCGGGGTTGGTCGATCTGCCGTGGAACTTCCAGATTGGCTTCATTTCCGCGATGTCGTCTCGTGGCGCCCTCATGCCGTCGGTAAACAACGTCGATCTTAATGGCGATGGAACCACGACAGAGGTCCTGCCGGGCCTCAAATTTAACTGCTTCAACCGTGGCTGTGCCAAGAACGATCTGATCAACGCAGTTGCCACCTGGAATCAGACTTACCTTGGAAAGGTGGATGCTCGCGGTACTGCCATCCCACAATTGACCCTGCCGTCGAACTTCGAGTTTGGGGATAGCTTCAGCTCGCAGGATGTCCGGGTCACCAAGAACTTCTCGTTCAAGGATCACTATCGGATCTCGGTCTTCGCCGAGATGTTCAACGTCTTCAACACTGCCAATCTCAGTGGCTACAGTTTCAACCTGTCCAACACCGCGACGTTTGGCCGGCCAACGCAGCGCACAGGCCAGGTCTTCGGCTCTGGCGGACCGCGCGCGCTGCAGATTGGTGGACGTGTGACGTTCTAGTCACCCATTCCAAATCTGACTGATGGTGTCAGACTGAACGATTGCGGAGCAGCTGGGGCGGATAAACGCCACCCAGCTGCTCCGTTTTCTTTTCTGGAAGCAGGTCTCACGCACCCTCAAAATATTCCAAAAACCAGTGATTGCAGAAATGCGCGTGCGAGCGCACAATGAGCCCCGAAGGCGGCAAGCTGCCTTTCCCAACGCACCGGCCGGGCTGGTTTTACCGACCGAGCGGGACTCTTTCATATTCATAAGATCGCGGAGGCACTCCTCATGAATGAGAGTAAGAGCATGGCGGTAATGGATGGAAACGAAGCGACCGCAACGGTCGCGTACCGCCTCAACGAAGTGATCGCCATCTACCCGATTACACCGTCTTCGCCGATGGGCGAATGGTCAGACCAGTGGATGTCGGAAGGCAAGCTGAACATCTGGGGGACAGTGCCACAGGTGGTCGAGATGCAGAGCGAGGGCGGTGCGGCCGGAGCACTGCACGGAGCCATCCAGGCCGGAGCCATGGGGACGACATTCACGGCGTCGCAGGGCCTGCTACTGATGATTCCGAACATGTACAAGATCGCCGGGGAATTGACGCCGGCGACCATCCATGTTGCCGCGCGGACTGTGGCGACGCACGCGCTTTCGATCTTTGGCGACCACAGCGACGTCATGGCAACACGTGCCACTGGATTCGGGATGATGGCATCCAACTCCGTGCAGGAGGCCCTGGACTTCGCCCTCATGGCCCACATGGCGACCCTGGAGTCGCGCATCCCGTTTCTGCATTTCTTCGACGGGTTCCGCACATCGCACGAAGTCGCGAAGATTCAGTTGTTGGCAGACGACGACCTTCGCGCCCTGATCGACGAAACCGCGTTGCGTCAGCACCGCGCGCGGGCGCTGACGCCGGACCGTCCTGTGTTGCGAGGCACAGCGCAGAACCCCGACGTATTTTTTCAGGCGCGCGAGGGCTGTAACCCCTTCTACCTTGCTTGCCCGACCATTGTCGAGGACGTCATGGAGCGTTTCGCGAAACAGACGGGACGCCGTTATCGACTCTTCGACTACGTCGGTGCAGCGGATGCGGAACGCGTGGTGGTGCTCATGGGGTCAGGAGCAGGGGCCGCTGAGGAAGCGGTCGAGCACCTCGTCGCTCGCGGCGAAAAAGTCGGACTGCTCAAGGTGCGGCTGTATCGCCCGTTCGCGATGGAGACATTCGTGACCGCTTTGCCGAAGACGACGCGTGGAATCGCGGTCCTCGACCGGACGAAGGAACCGGGGAGCACGGGCGAGCCGCTCTACCTCGACATCGTCACGGCACTCAGTGAAGCGCGGGTCGGGGACGGTGCGCACGGTTTTTCCCAGTGGCCGCGGGTCATCGGTGGCAGGTATGGGCTTTCTTCCAAGGAATTCACCCCGGCTATGGTCAAGGCGGTGTTGGACGAGTTGAAGAAGGAACACCCGAAGAACCATTTCACTGTGGGCATCCGCGACGACGTGACGATGACCAGCCTTGAGTACGACCCGGCGTTTTCCACAGAGGACCCGAAGACGGTCCGTGCCCTCTTCTACGGTGTGGGAGCGGACGGCACGGTTGGCGCGAACAAGAACTCGATCAAGATCATCGGCGAGGGCACGCCGAACTACGCACAGGGCTACTTTGTATATGACTCCAAGAAGGCAGGCTCGATCACCATTTCCCACCTCCGGTTTGGACCGACGCCGATCCGCTCGTCGTATCTGATCGACCGCGCCAGTTTCATCGGCTGTCATCAGTTCCAGTTCCTCGAGCGGATGGACGTCCTGGCGGCGGCCGAGCCGGGGGCCGTATTTCTATTGAATGCACCATTCGGCCCGGCCGACGTATGGGGCCATCTACCGCGGAGTGTGCAGCAGCGGATAATCGAGAGGAAGCTGCGTTTCTTCGTCATCAACGGCGACGCTGTGGCCAGGGAGACAGGGATGCGGACGCGGATCAACACGATCATGCAGACCTGCTTCTTTGCGATCAGCGGGGTCTTGCCGCGCGATCAGGCGATCGGGGCGATCAAGGAATCCATTCGCTACACTTATGGCAAGCGCGGCGAAGCGGTGGTACAGACAAACTTCGCGGCGGTGGACAAGACACTTGAGAACCTCCATGAGGTAGAGGTGCCCGGCCAGGTAACAGCACAGTTTGACGTGCTGCCGCCCGTCTCCGCACGCGCCCCTGCGTTCGTCCGCGATGTGCTCGGAACCATCATCGCGGGGCGCGGCGACACGCTGCCGGTGAGCTCGCTGCCAATCGACGGCACGTTCGCAACTGGCACTGCAATGTGGGAGAAACGCAACATCGCACAGGAAATTCCGGTCTGGGACGAAGAGCTTTGTATCCAGTGTGGGAAGTGCGTGCTGGTCTGCCCGCACGCCGTCATCCGCGCGAAGGTTTATGAACCCGCACTGCTGGAGAATGCGCCGACGACATTCAAATCGGCCAAGCCGCGGTGGCGTGACCTGGAGTCGTTACGCTACACCCTGCAGGTGGCCCCGGAAGACTGCACGGGCTGCCGGTTGTGCGTTGAAGTGTGTCCGGCGAAGAGCAAGAGCGACGCAAAGCATAAAGCGATCGACATGACTCCTCAGGCCCCTCTGCGTGCGACAGAGGCCGAGAATTGGGATTTCTTCGTCTCGCTTGGGGATTTCGACCGGAGCAGACTCTCGCACGGCCAAGTCAAGGACGTACAGTTGATGGAACCGCTTTTTGAGTTTTCCGGGGCGTGTGCAGGCTGCGGTGAAACACCGTATATCAAGCTGCTGACGCAAC
>JANNRD010000510.1:0-5096 GCA_031401095.1 Acidobacteriota bacterium | reverse complement strand
TTCTTCTCTGTGCTGTCTCTGTGTCTCCGTGTCGCTGTGGTTGTGCCTCTCTCGTTGTGCCCAAAAACCCAAAATCTATGTTAGAGTCGCGGCCGTGATACGCCCCAGGATCTTCGTGACGCGCACACTGCCCGATCCGGTTCTCGAACGACTGGCCGAAGTGTGCGACTACGATCTCCCAGCATCGCAAGATCACCTTTCCCACGAAGACCTGATCGACGGTGTCCGCGAAGCGAACGGTCTTATCAGCCTGCTGACAGACAGCGTTGATCGCGAAGTGATCACCGCAGCGAAACGGCTCCGCATCATTGCCAATGTCGCCGTTGGATACAACAACATCGATCTCAACGCCGCCGGCGAACGCGAGATAGTCGTCACCAACACACCCGATGTGCTCACTGACGCAACCGCGGATCTGACCTGGGCTTTGATCCTCGCTGTCACCAGACGTCTGATCGAAGCCGATTCCTACACCCGTGCTGGTCGCTTTGCCGGATGGGATTTTGATCTCCTGCTGGGCTCGGGTCTGACGGGAAAGAAGCTCGGAATCATTGGTTACGGCCGCATCGGTCGGGCCGTCGCCCGTCGCGCCACCGGCTTTGGCATGAACGTCCTCTATTGCGGCCGCGATGAGATCGCCTTTCGCGACGACCCTCCACGCGCCGGTGGACACCCTGCACCAACCGCGACCTCCACACTCGCCGCAAGTGCGAGGCTTGATGGCCTGTCAGCGCGCCGCGTCAGTTTTCATCAGTTGCTGGAACAGGCCGATGTCGTCACCATCCACGTCCCGCTCGGAGCTGTCACGCGTCATCTCATCAATAGCTCCGCCTTCGAAGCGATGAAGCCCACAGCCTTTCTTATAAACACAGCGCGGGGAGAGATTGTTGATGAGTTAGCTCTTTCTGAAGCGCTTGAGAAAAAGCAGATCGCCGGCGCCGGTCTCGATGTCTTCGAACACGAGCCTGAGGTCCACCCCTCGCTCCTGCAAATGCAGAATGTAGTCCTCCTGCCCCACATCGGCAGCGCGACACGCGAAACGCGCACCGCGATGGCGATGCTTGCCGTCGAAAACGTCATCGACCTTTTCTCCGGACGCGAACCGCGTAACGCCGTTTGAGAACCAGGGTGTCGGCCAAACCTTCCTTTTGTCAGCCTGGGCATGCGCAGCCTGCGCTCGAGTAGTTGCCATCAGGTTCGGCCGATACCAATGCATTCAACAAGTTAACCGCCGGTGTCTTGTGGCACCGGGCTTGCCCTGGCAATGTCGTGAAGAAACGCGTCCTCTCATTAATCTACAACCCGACCGCGGGCCGTTTGCGACGCGAGCCGGAGATGCTTGCGCGGATTCAGACGGCGCTCGGCGAAGCCGGTGTGGAAACGACCCTCGAGCCGACAACGGCACCCGGATCTGCGACCGAGTTGGCGCGAACCGCTGCTGCGCGCGGCGACGAGATTGTCATCGTCTGCGGCGGAGATGGAACCATCAACGAGGCCATCCAGGGCTTGGTTGGCGGAGAGTGTGCGCTTGCGGTCTGGCCGGGAGGGACGGCGAACGTGCTCGCGCACGAACTGACTCTGCCGGACGATCCAGGAAAACTGGCTGCCGTGATCGCTCAGGGCGAGAAGCGGCGGATCAGCGTCGGGCACGCCTACAAACGCGAGACCGGCTGGCAGCGTTACTTTCTGCTCATGGCCGGCATCGGGGTCGACGCGGCGATAGTTAAAGGCGTCAATCCGCGATTGAAGCGCAGAACCGGTGTCGGCGCGTTTTGGGTCTCCGCGCTCAACTATCTCACGCGCCTGCCGCTGACTCCGTTTTCATTGGGAATCGGTCAGGAGCGCTTCGAGGCGACCTTCGCGTGCATCGCCAATGCCGCAAGTTACGGTGGCGGGTTCAACCTGACCCCGGAAGCAAGCCTCGAAGAAGGCAAGCTCGACGTTTGTCTATTTAACAGCCGCAGTCGCGTGAGCCTCATTCTCGACGCCTTGCGAGGTCTAAGCGGAAGGCACACGAAGGCGCCGGGTGTTGTCTATCGCAAAGTGGTCGCCGCCTATGCGAACGCAAATGATGACGCGCCGGTTCAGCTTGATGGCGAATTTGTCGGCACTCTTCCAATGCTGTTTGCGAGCCTGCCGGAGGCGCTCAGTATTGTTGTGGCTGCGTAAGAGCAGGGCCTGTCCCTGCCCGGATTGGCGCGATACACCCATGACCACACTCCACTTCATCTCAGTGCTCGAAAGCAGCCTGCTGGCGATCAATTTCCTGTTGCTTTATTTGTCGCCGCAGACACTGCGCGGCGCGGCGAAGGCAGTCTCTGTCTATTGGGCCTGCTGGCTGACTTCCGCATCGGACCTGCGCGGCTTGCCAAAGATCCAGACCACAAGAATGCTGAAGAAGTAGAGACCAAGCATCGGAGCCGCAAAGATCATGAGATTGAAGGCATCCGCAGTTGGCGTGATGACTGCCGCCGCGATGACGATGATGACGATCGCATAACGCCACGACTTCCACAGCATGCGGGGAGTGATCAAGCCAATCCGTCCAAGAATGAAGGCGACAACGGGTATCTGAAAAACCAGCCCAAGACCCAGCATGATGAGCAGAATCAGATCCAGATACTCCTCAGCATTGATCAGAGTCTGAAACCCACCCTCAATCTGTAACCCGATCAGATAGTCGCACGCCGCCGGAAAGGCAATTCGGTAGGCGAACGTCGCCCCGACGATAAAGAAAAGGCTCGCCATAACCAGTACTGGCGCGATGTATTTCTTCTCGTGATGGTAAAGGCCGGGCGAGACAAAGGCCCACACTTGATAGAAGAGAAATGGAATCGCAAACGCGATCGCCGCGTAGAGTGCGACGCGCATATAGAGCGTGAAAGCCCCCTGAACTGTATTGAGAATCAACCCGTTTCCACCAGCACCCTTGGCCACCGTGGGTTTGCCAAAAACACCAGGAAGATCGCTTCCCGTGGGGATGAGGGATTTGTTGATGAGCAGGGGCTCGCTGGTCACTGCCATCAACTGGTTGTCCTTGCGGATGACTCTTGCCGGGGCCGTCATGCTCTGCGGAACGTGGACGCCGGCGACGATCTCGTCCTGGGTAAAGACGTAGACGAACTGATCGCCTACCTTGAGCTGATCAACATTCGCGACACCGCTGCCGAGTCCGCGTCTGATCTTCTCAGCGCGCTGCACCTGTTCCTGAATCGGCTTCGAAAGAAATTCGTACATATAACCGGAGACGGTGAAGCAGGCGACGAAGGCGAGCCCGATCGCGACCACCGAGTACACCAGTCTCCGGCGCAGCTCGTCCAGATGATCCAGAAAGGACATCTGCAAACCGCTTTCCCGCTCATCAGTCATATGTTTGGACAAAAAAAATGGTCAACCGGAGGCCGCTTTGAGACGTTCTTCGGCGACGCTCACAGTAACCAGTTTGTTAAGGCACTCAATCGAGCGCTTCCACCCAGTCGGTGACCTCTAAATCCAAGTCTCGCTTCGCGCTGAATCGTCCGCACGCACGATGGTCGAAGTTGCCGGCTCCGGTGTCACCGGATCACTGACGGTCGCATCCTCGCCGACTGACTCGCTGACCGACCCGCTGACCGACTCAACAACAGGCTCTCCGACCTCATTCTCAGTCGCGCCTGTCTCGTTAGTGGCGACGTCACTCTCAGCGCGGCTCTGGTCCATCGAGTAGTTGAAATCGTCGCCCGCTGAGTCGTAGCCGAGCCCCGTCGAGAGATCCTGCTTGATCTCTCCAAGACGCGACTTCTCAACCTCGACCTCCTGCTCCCACGATCGCTTGAAGTCATCGGAAGCCCGTCGAAACTGCGCCATCGCCTGACCGAGCGATTTTCCAAGATCAGGCAGCTTCCGCGGTCCAAAGACGATCAGAGCAATCACAAGTATGATGACAAGTTCGGTCGGTCCTATATTCATTGCGTTATCTCACTTCCACCAAGAACTATAAGTGAGCCGATTGAAGCGAGTCAACACCAACCCCCCGCACTCCAAAACTGGGATCATTTCGTCTTCACTTTGGCAGCGTAGTACCCCTGCCGCGTTCTGACGACCAGCCCGGGTCGGCCAACCCTCGCTTCGATCGCTCTCCACTTCCCGTCGCGCCGATCATTCGTCGTCTCGTATGTGATCGTGTATTGATTGCGCAGCTCGTCGACAGTCTGTGAGAAGGCATCGCCAAGCGCGCTGCCACCCGGCGTCTTGAAAAATCGACCGCCGGTCTTCTGCGAGAACGACTTCATGATCTCCGAGCCCGGATCGCGCATCGCCGTGCGGTAGAGCGCCGCATCCGTCAGGTCAACTGAGTAGACGGAGACCTCCGCCGCGATCGCGCGCTTCATGGCCTCTTCATAACTGACCTTACTCTGCGTGTCCGCTCCGTCCGAGAGCAGAAGAATCACTCGTCTGCGCTCGGGGCGCGCAGCAAGGGCCTCGGCCGCCCTGGCGACCGCGTCGTGGAGCGGGGTCATCCCTTCGGCATCGGTATCCCAGATGGCAAAACCAACATCACGTACTTCAGAGAAATCCTGAAGCAGTTTGACCTTGGTTCCGCCAAAACCGTAGATCGAGAAGACATCACCGAGGCGAATACCCTCGACAAAACGAGCGCAGGCAGCGCGTGCGATGCTCATCTTTCGTTCCATGCTTCCACTCGTATCAAGCAGGATGACGGCCGCGAAAGGCATCTCGTTGAAGCTGAAACTGGATATCTTCTGGGGCACAAGGTCTTCGAAGATTCGGAAGTCCTGCGCCTTCAAACCGCGAACGTATTTCTCGGATGCGTCCGTGACCGTGACATTGAGCACAACAACAGTAGTCTCGATGGAGATGACATCGGGATTCTGCTCAGTGGGCTTCTGTGGAGCTGGGGGATCCTGGACGCGGAGTACTGGCGCGGTCAGGCCGAACAACACGATGAGCATGAGAGAAAAACGGAAAGGCATACGGAGACGAGTGTACCGCAATTTGTTAAGTTGCGCTGCTCGCGCGACCGGCCACTGTAGCGCGATTTGGTAAATCGCGCGCTCCCGCAAAGAGGCCACTTGGAGACAGAAACGCCACCCCAC
>JANNRD010000509.1:0-1796 GCA_031401095.1 Acidobacteriota bacterium | reverse complement strand
GGATCGCCACCGCCCGCTGCATGTGCTGCCCCCAGCGCCATCGCCATCTGGCTGCCCAGTCGTCCCAGCGCGTCGAGCGAAATGCCTTCCTCAATCAATGCGCGCAGGGTGCGTCCGTCAACCAGTTCCATGACGATGAAGCGTCCGGCCTCGGCCTCTCCGAGTTCGTGAATCGTGACGATGTTCGGATGATTCAGTGCAGACGTGGCGCGCGCTTCCTGCTCGAATCGAAGCAACCGGTCTGCGTCGTTGGCGAAAGAAGCGGGTAAGACCTTGATGGCGACTTCGCGGTTTAATCGTGTATCCCGCGCCCGCCAGACTTCACCCATCCCGCCCGCGCCGAGCGTCGAGAGGATTTCGTAGGGTCCAAGTCTCGTTGACGGGGCAATCGTCATTTCTTCACCTTTGCGGTCCCGCTGATTCCTGGAATAGGTATCACGAAAGACAGAGGGCAACTGTAATCCTCGAGGCTTGGTTTTTTCAATCTGACCGGGAGTAGTTGGAATCGCTCGTGAGGGGTGTAAAAGACCATGGTCTAGTGCAACGTCTCGGTGATTCTGGGACCAGTTCTCTATCGCACCCACCCGTTACCACGGGTCGTACTGACAAGGCGTCTAATCAGCCAGGCGTGTCGAGGTCAGATTAGCGACGGTCGCTCGACGACTCGCGATGCCGCTTTTGGGGTTCCCGCTACATGTGATACCGTGAGCCCCACAATGCTCAAGTACTTGCCGCGCCTGAGATCTGTCTATGTTAGGTGCACCTCGGAGATTCGGGTTGTATCGAGCGTCACAGTCTGCTTATTCGTGCTTGCGGCAGCGAGTACTCTCGCAAGTGTGTTCTCTTTACGCGTCTGCGCTCAGCAGACTGCACCATCAACACCGGTTGTGGTCCAACCTGGTGCGCCGGGGAAACGGACGCGGACCCTTCCCCCGACAACGAGGGCTAAACTGCCCCCAGCCTCCCCGGCAAATGTCCAGTTCATGCAAGGTATGATTATGCATCACGCTCAGGCGGTTGACATGACCGCGCTGATCGAATCGCATACTGAGAACAAGGATGTGAGGTCGCTGGGTGCGCGAATCAGCCATTCGCAGTCGGACGAGATAAGGTTCATGAAACGGTGGTTGGTTTCGCGTGGACACCCAGTTTCACAGGCAATGCCTGACATGTCCCACACCGATATGTCGCACGGGTCGCTGATGCTTATGCCTGGAATGCTCACCGCGGAGCAGATGGAGGCACTCAGGAAAGCAAGAGGCGAAGAGTTCGACCGTCTGTTTCTGACAGGCATGATTCAGCACCACGACGGCGCTTTGACAATGGTGAAGGAGTTGTTCGACACCGCTGGAGCAGGACAGGACGCCGAATTGTTCAACTTCGCCACCGACGTAGACAGCGGCCAGCGCGCCGAAATCAGAATCATGCAAAACATGTTGAAGAGAAAACCTTCAGAGGAGAAATGATGAATCAAGTTCAGATCAGGGCTTTCCGTTTACTAATAGGCTCCTTGCTTTTGTGGCCGTGTTTTGTCGGCGAGCTGCAGGCGCAAACGCCTTCGTCGCAAGAGTCAACGAAGGCAGCCGACCAAAAGAAATCAGAAGAAAATCCGTTTGCGCCGGAGCAGGCGCCGCCGCTCCCTGCCGGAATGACCGGCTCAGATGTCAACGACCCGCGAGCCAAACTGACACCTGGCCTGTACAACGCAGGAGCAGTCGCGATGGGCATGAAGCACCTCCTGCTACTTAAAAAACCCGGCCCGTTTCAACTCGACGCGGCTGATCCTGATAGTCCCA
>JANNRD010000508.1:0-2135 GCA_031401095.1 Acidobacteriota bacterium | reverse complement strand
TGCAGTCGCGGCCCTACAGAGCCTGACAGGTGCCTGACCTTCAATCGAGTCAAACAATGGCGGGCCCCGTTTTGTTCACTTCGGCGACGTCGGTGACGCCGTTGCTTGCCTCTCATCTCAGACGTTAGGCCGTCGAACATTTCTTGGCGCTGGCAACGCTCGGAGGTACAAAATGATACGCGAAATACTTCACACCCGGATACTCACAGGCTCGCCGGCCCGCCGCTTCCGCGCGGTTCTGGCGACCACTTCGGCGCTCGGCGTCCTTTGGTGTGCGACTCTCTCAGTGGCGCAAACGAGCCAGCAGCCTGCTCAGTATCCGCGTCTACCGAGCGAGACGCCGCAGGCGTTCCAACCGGTCACGGCGGGCTTCGACTACGTCCGGCGCGACGTCATGATTCCGATGCGCGACGGCGTCAAGTTGCACACGGTCATCCTTGTGCCGAAGAGCGCCATCGGCGCGCCGATTCTGTTGACGCGCACACCCTACAACGCGACGGCGCTGACCTCCCACGCGCAAAGCGCGCACCTCGGTGCAATTCTTACCGGCTACGACAACGCCACGGACGTCATTGTCGAGGGCGGGTATATCCGCGTTGTGCAGGATGTGCGCGGCAAACACGGGTCTGAAGGCGATTACGTCATGAACCGCCCGCTCAGCGGACGGCAGAATGCGACGCCAGTCGATCACGCGACCGACACCTACGACACCATCGACTGGCTGGTGAAGAACATTCCGGAGAGCAACGGGAGGGTCGGTATTCTCGGTATTTCGTACGACGGGTTCCTGCCGCTGATGGCGCTCGTCAATCCGCACCCGGCGCTCAAAGTGTCCGTCCCGATGAACCCGATGGTCGATGGTTAAATGGGCGACGACTGGTTCCACAACGGAGCGTTCCGTCAGCAGATGATTCCCTACATCTACGGGCAGGAAGCCACTCGCGGGGGCGACATCGCGTGGTGGACGAGTCACTTTGACGACTACGACATGTACATGAAGGCTGGTTCGGCCGGCGAGTTGGCACGCCGCCGCGGCCTCGAGCAACTCGGCTTCTGGCGCAAACTCCTCGAGCACCCGAGCTACGACGCCTTCTGGCGCGACCAGGCGATGGACAAGGTGCTGGCGGCCCAACCGTTGAAGGTGCCGGTCATGATGGTGCACAGCCTCTGGGATCAGGAGGACATCTACGGGGCACCGGCGGTCTACAATGCGATTGAACCGAAAGACACAGGTAACGACAAGGTCTTCCTGGTCATGGGGCCGTGGCATCACGGCCAGGAGATTCTCGAGGGCAGTTCGCTCGGCGCGTTACGATTCGATAGCGACACCGCGCTCTACTTTCGCCGTGAGATACTGCGCCCCTTCCTCGATCAGTACCTCAAGGAGGGTGCGCCCAAGGCCGATGTCGCGCCAGTGACCGCGTTCGAGACCGGGACCAACGTCTGGCGACGATTGTCCGCCTGGCCGGCCGGCTGCGCGAGCGGTTGCACCGTCGTGCCGACCCCGCTATATCTGCGCTCGGGTGTATCTGCGAGCTTCGATGCGCCAAAGGCCGGTGACACCGCGTTTGAGGAGTTCGTCTCGGATCCCGCCAAGCCCGTGCCCTACCGCGCACGCCCTCATCGCGAGATCAGCGCCGCCGACTCGACGTGGCGTCAGTGGCTCGTGGACGACCAGCGTGAGGCTTCTGGGAGGCCGGTTGTCGTTGCATTCGTGTCGGATGTGCTCAAGACTCCGGTGAAGATCAGCGGGCAGCCACTCACAAATCTTTGGGCTTCGACGAGCGGCACGGATGCGGACTGGGTCGTCAAGCTGATCGACGTCTACCCCGACGAGGTGGCCGCGCAGCCGGCGATGGGCGGATATCAGTTGATGGTGTCGGCGGACATCTTTCGCGGGAGGTATCGCGAGAGCTTTGAGGCGCCGAAGGCGATCACGCCAGATGCCGCGCTGAAATACACGTTCGCGCTGCCGAACGCCAACCACGTGTTCTTGCCGGGCCACCGCATCATGGTGCAAGTGCAGTCGAGCTGGTTCCCACTCTACGATCGCAATCCCCAAACGTTTGTCCCGAACATCTTCTGGGCGAAGCCTGGAGACTATCGAAAGGCCGTCCAACGGATCTACCACGCAC
>JANNRD010000507.1:0-6626 GCA_031401095.1 Acidobacteriota bacterium | reverse complement strand
CGCCAAGGTCTCGTCGGCCTGCGCCCGCCTCCAAGTTTACCTCCGTCCGGCGTCATGCTCATCCCTTCCAAACTCCTCGAGCGACTGCGGGTACAAATGAATCAAGGGAATCCGGATCGAAGTTGATCGTTCGCTCTTCTTCCGCGCTCTGATAAGCGGTCATGAGGAGCTGAGTCACTTCGAGCCCATCATAGAAACTCTCTTCTGGTTGTCTTCCATCAAGAAAGCAGTTGACGAAATAGCGGTTCTCCCACTCGTAGCCGTAGTCTGCGGTTTCATTGGCGACGACCGGCATCAATCCCTGCTCGGCATTCTGCTTCTCAACCAGATCCTCGCCTGCGTTACCCTGAACGCGGCGACTGAAGAAGAGCTTAAGCCCACTCTCAAGCGAGTTGATCGACATCGAGTACTCCGGGCCGAGCACTTCGGTGCTCAACCTCAGTCCGGCGCCAACGAAACTCCACGAAGTGGTCACCTCGGCGATGAGAGGCAGCCCGGTGTCATCGACGTAGGTAATTGTCGCGCGTGCAAAATCCTCGGAAGGTCGCTTCAGATAGTCGACTTCGTGACCCATCATCTCCTGAAGAAGTTTCGCGTACTCCGGTCTCGACCACTTCAGTGAGGCAATCTGAGCGGACACCTTGACCGGACGGATTGTGTCGCGCGCGGCGCCAGGTTTGGTCAAGAGGAATCGGGCCACTTCGACGCTGTGACACATCATGTCATTGAGGACGCCACCGCCTTGCAGATCGCCCTGCCAGAACCATGGCATGTGAGGCCCGCTATGCTCCTCCGCCGAACGGGCGAGATATGGACGACCAGCATTGGCCGCGCCGCGCGCCCAGAGAATCTCGCGGCCACGAACGATGCTTGGCTCGAAAAGCTGGTCCTCGAGATACCCATGAAGGACGCCAGCCTCCTCGATCAATTCGACCATCCTTCTCGCCTCACTGACATTCCGCGCAAGGGGCTTTTCGCACGCGATTCCGATGAGCTTTCCGCGACCCAACCTGAGGGTCTTGACGATCCGCTCGAGATTGTCGATCCGCGTATGATTTGGCCCGCACAGCCAGATGCAGTCGATCTCGGGCGCCGCGACCATCTCCTCGATCGAATCGTAGGCTTTTGCTTCACCCAGGCGGAGAGATCGCGCCAACTGAGCAGCCTCCTCAGCGTGTTCGCGATTCGGGCTCCAGATGCCGCGGACATCGGCGTCGCGCACAGCGACAAACGATTTGATGTGAAAACGTGTGATGAATCCACTTCCAATAAAGCCGACTCCAATCCTGCTGCTCATCGAGAAGACTCCTCAATAGGGTGGTTTTGATTCGAGTAGGGCGCGTTCAGCGCGGGATAGTCCCTGAACACGGACCGCTTCGTCGTGATAACCGTCAAGTTCCGGGATATTTTCTCTGATCTTGTCGATCGCTGTCAGAATGTCGTCCACATCACTACGCCCACCGAGAAAAAGTTCGTGAGGGAGCCAAACGGACTCTTCGTATCCCGCGCGTTCCGTCACTGGGCAGTGAGGTCTCTGGTTGCGTTCGGTCCATGCGGGATAGTCGCGGACAGGAAAATCGAAGAGCGGTGAACGATAAACAGCCTCGTAGAAGCGCCCATCGCTGGGAATGCCTTCGGCGTTGAGAGCAGCGACAAACGCGTTGCGATGAATGCCCCCGAACTCGGCGCTGTGAAACCTGAAGACATAGTGATAGCTTGCCTGCGTCGTCATTCGCGGATCGCGATTGAGCAGCGAAACCCCCGCAATAGACCCCAGCTTCTGCTCGAGATACGCTGTGTTCCTTTCTCGCTTCTCCGTCTGTTCGTCGAGACGTTCGAGCTGGGCCGTGAGGATCCCAGCCTGAAACTCTGTCATGCGGTAGTTGTGTCCGAGTGACGGTCTGCCTCGCGCCTCGCGTCGTGCTGGCCGCCCACAATTGGCAAGTCGGATCACCTGGTCAGCAAGCTCGATGTCGCTGGTAATGACGATCCCGCCTTCTCCGGCGGTCATGAGCTTACTTGTCTGAAAGGAAAAACTGCCCGCGTCTCCGACCGATCCTGCGCCCCGACCTCGCCAACGGCCTCCGTGTGCGTGAGCGCAGTCTTCAAGCACAAAGAGGTCGTGCTTCCTCGCGATCTCCATGATCCGATCGAGATCGGCAAACCGAAACCCCAGATGGACTGGAATGATCGCCCTGGTTCTCTGACTGAGCGAAGCCTCAATGAGGTTAGCATCGAGACAGTAAGTGTCGGGATCGACATCGACAAAGACCGGGACGCCACCCGCAAAAAGAACCGCCGCGGCTGTTCCCTCCCAGGTGTAGGCCGGGACAATGACTTCGTCCCCCGGACCGATGCCTGCCGCTTTGAGCGCGAGTTCAAGTGAGACCGTACCGTTGGTCACGGCAACGCCGTAGAGCGCGTTGTGGTGCTCGGCAAACTTCTGTCCGAAGAGTCGGGCGCGGTCATTCGGAAACGGGTAGCCGCCCCAGTTGCGGCTCTCAAGAACCTCCTTTAGCGAGGTGACCTCACGCTCGTCATAGACCGGCCAGGGCGAGAACGGCAGGGAGCGCACCCTTGCGCCACCACGCAGAGCCAAATTGTACGACATGCGCTCCCCCGACTATCTCGCGAGCCACATCTTCATCGAGCGGGAGACCATCGACGAGGCATCCTGCTGCACAAAATGACCGGCGCCGGGGATCGTCACGAGAGTCAGGTCCTGCTCCAGAAAATCCCAGGTGCTGTTGAGAGCTGGCGCAAGCAGGGCGGTATCGCCGAGGCCGTGGATCATGAGGACCGGCATTTTCACCTTGACCACCGGCGATGTGTCCAGCGTATATGGCTCGCGCGGGTAGTTGCGCTTGTAGTAGTTGAGCATTGCCTCTAAATCCGAGCGCTTGAAGGCTTCGATGTACTTCTTTTTCGCTTCCGGGTCCTTGACCCAGAAGGTGATTCCTTCGGCAGTGATGTTCTTTTCGGAGCCTTCCAGCTGAAAATTCCGCGCGTACTGGCTGTTCTTCTGCTGTTGTGGATTGGTCGCAAGCTCTCGATTGAGACCGCGCGGATGGGGGAGGTTGAGGATGATCAGCTTCTCGACGAGGTCGGGCCTCATCATCGCCAGCGTCCAGGCAACCATTCCACCCCAGTCATGCCCGACGACCGTCGCTCGCTCGCGTCCGAGATGCTTGATGACCGCGACCACATCCCCAACCAGCAGCCGCATATCGTAGTTCTCGACTCCCTTTGGCCGGTCACTCAAATTGTAGCCGCGTTGATCGATGGCAACCACCTGATAGTTCGGTGAGAGGGCCTCCATCTGGTCCCTCCACGTATACCAGTAGTCCGGAAACCCGTGAATCATGACGATAAGGGGTCCCTTCCCGAGGCTGGCATAGTGGATCTTGACGTCGCCATTGGTAGCGTAGCCGTGTTCGACACGTTGTTCGATGTCAGTGGCCGCGGCGCCGGGGAGCGCACTCAGGGCCAGAATCGACAATGTTACGAGGACTCGAAAAGATGTTTTCATTCTTGTACTCCCTCATGAGACTCAACAGGTTTTCTGAAACGAGCGTTTTAAGTTAGCTGCCTGGTCAAAGAAACTCAAGCGCTAAGCCTGTCTCGGAGTGGCTCAGTCTCGTCAAAGTGTCCGTCCTTCGGAGCCAGATGCTGACCCGCAGTCGCGAGGGGCGCTTGCCACCGATTCAGCAACCGCGCGCGGCACGACACCGTGCGCCGCGTCCGTCACGTCGCGCATTCGATTCGTCGGGACGATGACCCGTCTGCGTGCATTGATTCGGCGTAACCTGACCTCTCCAAGTTGGCGTCGTTCCTCCTCGAGTTTCCGCCTGTAGGGTTCAATCGCGCCCCCGACAGCGAGCAGCTCTCGATCGATGAGGAGCAGTTCGCGTTGACGAAGATTCGATTGGATCAGATCGCCGGTTTGCAGGTAGAGGATTCCTCCCCTGAGACAGGCCTCGGGTGTCACGTGCCCAATCGCAGCGCCGTACGAGACACCCGAGTATCGGCCATCTGTGACAATCATTGCCAGCTTCTTGAGGTGCCGGTTCGCGTTGATGTGCTGCATCGGCGTAAACATCTCCGGCATCCCGTAGCCTTGCGGCCCTTGCCCGCTGATGACAATCGAGAACTTGATCAGGGCTTTTTCGACCAGAACGTCGAAAAGATCGTCTTGAGAGAGCTCACTCAAGAACGGTTCGGGCGCTCTTCCCGCATTGTGCTCTGCGATCCGCAGCAACTCGGGCTTTGTCAGTTGCGTCTGCTGACGCATGTGTTGGAGCAGGTTGGTCTCCAAGAGCTGTGAATTCGCATCGTCCTCGTTCTCAAAATAGATGACGACGGAGAGCCGTTGATCAAACTCGTTAAGTTGCGTCTCTGGCATGCCGCTGATCTTGACAACCGCTGACTCGAAGAAGTTTCCGTTGAGAATATCGATGCCGCTGACCGCACGGCGCGGTGTGCCAACGATGATCGGGTTGTCCGTCACACCGGAGGCGGCCAGGTTGCGAGTGTCTGAGAGCCTCTCTCTCCACGTTGTCCCGGTCGCGGTCGGACCATCGAGTGACATGGGAACCCCGTTGCGAACCAGTTCGTACGTGACGGTCTCCATCCCTCGGATCTGACCGGAACAGCATTGAGCGGCCAGCTCAAAAATCGTCCGTCCCTGAGTCAGGCTGTAGTCGAAGAGATCCGGGATTGGCGTCCTCCGCCGGATGCGGTCGTATTCGTGGATGGAGAAATCGACGCCAGCGTAGATGACCGCAGCGACGAGATGCATGATAAGGTTGGTAGACCCACCTGTCGTCGAGTGAATCCTCACCGCATTCTCGATATTTCCGCGCACCATATTGGAAACGGAGTACTCCGTTTTGTTGCAATAGGAAAAGAGCGCATCGACGGATTGGTTAACGCGAAGCTGATCCGGAGGCTCAGTCAGGAGCTCGAGCGCCGGATGGACCAGGCCAAGCGCGGCAACAACGTGACGGGAGGAATTGCCAGTGCCGTTGAAGGCGCAGATACCGCCCTTCCCATCGCACGTGCTGACGGCAAGCCGTTTCTCGAAGTACTTGTGTCGCTCGGGGTTGAGAAGTTCGACTGCCGCGGCTCTCTGGAAGACTCCCTGAAACTGTGTATTCGAGGAGCATTGAAGGACGTAAGCGAGAGCATCGTCGAGGTCATGAGCGATCTCCGGATGCCCCGCACTGGCGATTTGGGATGAAAAGTGGTTGAGCTCCTGACGCAGGTCGTCAGGGATCGTTCCGCCCTTCAAGACGTGTGCCGGCGCGAATGTCGCAAAGACGGGAGCATCGCCCCGCTCCTGGCGAGTGACATCGAGTGCGGCGAGAGCCGCGACCGCAGCCAACGGTTGCTTGTCGCAGCCCTGCAGAACAAAGGCGCCGTGATAGGACTGCGCCTCCATCTGATTGACGATCATGGTGGCCATCGCATTCCGCGACTCGAGGGAGTAGCACATTCCGGTGTGCGACTGGGCCGTGCCGTCGCAGAGAACGGGCGTCGAGAAATGGAAGGGAACTCCACCGAGTTGCCAGATCCGGACTGCGGCGCGCGCGGTCGTTTCAAAATCCATGATGTGCGCGGGATGATCGGGCGAACCGCCGATAATGGCCACGCGAGGCGCGTTTTCCTCAAGCCGATCCCACACCTCCTCCAGCGAATACGACAGCGCGAAGGAGGGATCGCCCGCCGAGAGCAGCGCGCGTGCCCGATCGAGCAGGGCCGCGACCGTGATCGGCTCGTTGGCTTTACCCTGAACTTCCCGGCGATAGGGGTTCTCTCCTCGGTGAATCGTTGGTCTTTCGGGCACACGGCCTCCTTGAGTCGAAACGAGCGGTAGTGCGAAGTACGCAGTCTTGGAAGAGTCTATGAAAACTCGACTTAGAAGTCGAAGAATCCCGGTAGAGACTGACATTTTGTGAAACCGCGCCTCGTCTCAGCCCGTCTTATGCCGGGAACGCGCCACCGTGTCTCGAGTGCGCGACTTAACAGGCTAGCAATCAATAAGAAGACGTGAGAAGGCGAGAGGTCGAAAAGGATATATGAAGGACGTAGTCAGGTTGTTTAGAGTGTTTTGTGGGATTTTGGTTCTTGCTCTGCCGGCGCTGGCGCAGACCGCCACGACGCTGAGAGGGCACGTTGTGGACGAAGTCAACGCTGTCATTCCGGGTGCCAGCGTGGTGTTGACAGTTCCAGGCGGAAGGGCCCGCACCGCAATCAGTGCCGCCAACGGTGAGTTTACGTTTCAGAACGTCGCGCCGGGAAGCTACACCGTCACGGTTGGCTTCAAGGGTTTTCAGCCCTACACGAATGAGAAAGTAACAATTCCCGCGCCGAACGGATTCCTCAAGATTGAAATGATCGTCGAGGCGATGAACGTCGAGACGGAAGTCAAGTCGGACGACAATGTGGTGACTGTCGAGCCGGACCAGAACGCGAACGCGGTCATCCTCGGTGAGGAGTTTATCCAAACGCTCCCTGACAACGAAGACGACTTGCGCGCCTACCTACAGGCGCTGGCGGGTCCCGGAGCAGCCGGTGCATCGGGTGGAGAGGGTGGAGCGCAGATCTTCGTCAATGGTTTTACGTCG
>JANNRD010000506.1:0-2158 GCA_031401095.1 Acidobacteriota bacterium | reverse complement strand
CGATATAGGTCACGCGTATATATCAAATTGATATAGCGTCAAGACAAAATCGTACTCTGGGTGGAATGACCGCAACTAAGGTCAATATGGTGCGGGAGCGCCCGGTTCGCCCTTCCCATCTCAGCTGGACCTGAGGCCGTTCTTTCCCTGGCCCGGTGAAAGCCAGCTTCTGACCGTGAAGGCCTACGTGAAGGCTTCAACGGGTGATGACCCGATCACGCAGTTGACCTATCAATACATGGTATCGGAAGCGCCTCCTCTGCCGCTGGGTTACATGCAGCTGAAGTCCGGCACAGCGTTCGACGGAGTTTGGGAGGGCCGCTGGAATCCACCGGATCTGGCATGCAACGGACAGACGAACCTTCAACTGGACATCAGTCCTACGAACCGCAACGGCAAGACCAGCGTCGTCCTGACCTTCCGATCGGGCCCGAACCCTTAGCCCGGATTATTCATGAAGATATGAACTGAGCGGGGCACCACTGCGTCCAAAGGGTTGTGAATACTGACCCAAATGGATACAGGAGGCGCCCCGCGTGAACGATTCTGCCAGAGTACAGAGTGTCTTGTTCGAGGGCATCGCGCCCAAGCCGGTTACGGTGCGGTTCGAGGACGAGCGAACGAGCTCGGATGGGGGCGCGATCCTGCTCAAGGCTGCGGATCGCAGACTGGGGATGATCTCGTCGATGGCGGCGGCGTTCACAGACCGGCGTGACGGTTCTCGGGTGAGACACGAGGTCGACGAGCTTCTCTCGCAGCGGATCCTCGGCATTGCCTGTGGATACGAGGACGGAAACGATGCGGCGCGAATCGCGTCGGATCCGGTAATGAAGGCGCTCGCGGGACGCGATCCGTTTGGCGATGATCTGGCCTCTCAGCCATCGATCTCGCGGTTCGAACGCTCGGCCACCAGCAAGGATCTGTTCCGCATGGGCATGAGTCTCATGGAGACGGTGATCCGCGCGCAGCGACGCGGACGGGACGGGTGGGCGAAGAGAATCACCATCGATCTGGATCAAACGCCTGATCCAACGCATGGCGGACAGCAGGGGACTTTCTTTAACGCTCACTACGACACCTACTGTTACATTCCACTGGTCGCGGCCATTTCCTTCGCGGGTGAACCGGATCAGTACGTGGTGGCGAGCGTCCTGCGCCCGGGCAATGCCCCAGACAAGCGCGGCGCTATTTCTGTTCTCTCTCGCCTTCTCCCTCTGCTTCGAGAGGTATTCCCAAAGGCGAAACTCGCCATTCGACTCGATGCCGGATTCTGCGCCCCGGAAATCATTGACTATGTCGAGAACGAGCGTCTGGCCTACGCCATCGCGTTCCCCGGTAATGTTGTCCTCCATGGCGCGTCCAACATTCTCATGAGCGAAGTCCGATTCCTCTCCAACAAGACCGAGGTCACGGAGCACCGCTACGCGGAGACCACCTATCAGGCCGGGACCTGGCCGGGCGAGCGCCGCGTCATCTTCAAGGCCGAGGTCACCCAACTCTCCGGTCGCGAGCCACGAAACAACCCTCGATACGTGGTCACGAACATGCCAGGGTCCGCGCAGCACATCTACGAGAATGTCTACTGTCGGCGCGGCGACTTCGAGAATCGCCTGAAGGAACTTAAGGGCGACCTCGCCATGGACCGCACTTCCTGCTCCGCGTTTCTGGCCAACCAGTTTCGAGTGCTCCTGACTACTGCGGCCTTCGCGCTCTTTCAGGAAATCAGACGGCGCGCCACAGATCTCTCTCGCGCCAGCGTCGGTCGACTGCGACTTGAACTCATCAAACTCGCCGCTCGCGTCACCTCATCCGCGCGCCGCATCGTGCTCAGCCTGCCGCGACACTCCGCGTTCAGGACCGAGTGGCTCACCGTCGCCGCGCCGCTCAGGGCCTGACCCTACCGCGACCTGGAGTGCCAACGATGGGGAGAAGTGTGCGCGACAGCGGCGATCCCCCCCACGATTCATCGCTCTCGCCTCCGGCTCCGCCCATTCCCCTTCAACGTCAGCGGAATCGCCCGAGTCTCATCGGGAAATCAACCCAAACGGGAGTCCGCGCGGGACTCATGAATAATCCGGGCTAGAAGGACCGGGGCCGGGTGTCAAGGGATGGCGAGGAACCTAGCCCGCATTATTCACCAGGAACCTGCTGCGGCGTC
>JANNRD010000505.1:0-9767 GCA_031401095.1 Acidobacteriota bacterium | reverse complement strand
GAGATCAACGTCAGGGAAAGGACAATCAGCAGTCGCACACTTCGTTTCATAAAACAAGAGCCCCCTACTTGCCATCCACCGTGAATGCGAGCAACAGGTTACCGGGCTGACCCACCAGTCGGCCATAACCTGAGTTCGTGTACAACACCCCATTGGCGATGGTTGGCCCGGCGCCGTCAAGGGCGCCGCCCTTCGTCTGACCTCCATTAACCGTCTCGATCGTTTTAGCTGTATCGACTTCCCAGATGATCTTGCCGTCCGTGGTCGCGTAGCCACGCAGGTACCCATCGGCAGTTCCGGAGAAGACGACCCCGGGGATGACTGTCGCCGCCGCGGATTGCGAGTTGTTGCAGCGCGTCGTACCCCAACTGCAGGGTACTTTGGGTGAGGGAACATTCCACAACACCTCTCCCGTCGCAATCTTGAGTGCCGTCAGGCCAGGCTTGCGAGCCGCTCCCCCAGGGTCGGCAACAGGTACATAGACGTTCTCGCCATCGGCTGCGAAACCCCATTCGATACCTCCAAGCGCCCCGCCGTTCCCAACCTTCACCTGCCACAGCACCTTGCCATCCTGGTCCGGGTCGAACGCCCACATGACACCCGACTTCTGCCCGCCGAGAATAACCTGCTTCCCATTAGCCAGTGTCTGAATGACGGGAGAACTGCCGAAGTCGTGATCCGGTCCACCATTCTCAGGGCAATTGCCGACACCCGGTTGTCGACACCCGACGAGGAAGTTATCCTTTGCCGAAACCTGATTCGCCCATTTGATCTTTCCCGTTGCCATCTCAAAAGCGATGATCGCGTCGGTATGGAGGCTTTCGACGTCGGTGTAGGAATTGCCAGTCCCGACGTAGATCAACTTCCGTTTGAGATCGAGTGTCGGCGCCGACCAGATCGCCCCGCCGGCCGGACCATACATCTGCGTTCCTGCAGAATTCTTCTTGAAGGGCTTTGGCTCATCCTGGACCGTGAAACTCTTCCAGATGATCTTCCCGGTATAGGCGTCGAGCGCGACGACGCTCCCACGGAACTTGCAACACTCGTACTTCGAATCTCGGCCCGCCGTCTCCTCAAAAGAAGAAACCGGGACATAAAGGCGGTTCTGATAGAGTACCGGCGCCCCGGTGATCCGTGAAAGAAGATGGTCTTCGATCTTTGTTTTCCAGAGTGGTTGCCCGGTCTGGGCGTCGAGGGCCTGAACGTTAGACTTCTCATCACCGAAATAGACGGCAAACTTCGCTCGCGAGCCCGCGACAGCGCCTGTCGGTAACGCGCCGACAGTGATCGCGGCGCGCACTGCGGCGCCCGCATTCGAGGTCCAGTAGGTGCAGCCAGTCTGCGCGTTGAGAGAAAAGATGATACCTGCCTCGGTAGTCAGAAATAATCGATCCCCAATGATCGTCGGTTGCCCCGTGGCCATGGGGCCGGGGTGAGCGAACGCCCACTTGACCTTCAACCTTGGGACGTCTTCAGCCTTGAGGCCTGGGTTAGGCTGGTATCTTGAGTTCTCGAGATCGCGGCCCCACCCATTCCATTGAGGGTTCTTGAGGTTGATTGGGCCGAGGGCAGCCTTGCAAAGGTTTGCGTCGAGGTTGGCGGGGACTCCTGTTCCGGGTTGCTTGCCTGTCAGAAACACTGCAAGCGCGCGAATCTGGTCCTTCGTCAACCCGGAAGCCTGCTGCTTCATCGAGCCGGCAGTTAGAGTTTGAATGACGTCCTCCGCCGACCGCCGACGAATAAGGAAGAGCGGAGGAATACGATCCTGAGGATTGTCGTGACAGACCGAGCAGCGCTGCTTGTAAAGCGCCTCTCCCTCCGGCGAGGTGAGCGGTGCGGTTTGCGGCTGGGAGCCACCCTGAGCGACCGCTCCGGTGCTCGACGAAAATGTGGGGACAAGGCTTCCGAAACAGATCGCGACGAAGAAGACAATTCGAGAAAAATTCTGACCAGGTGTTTTCATTGCATCCTCTGATTAGGCGTCGAACCGGGGACACCGCGGTTCGCCGAGACTACCATGAGAATTGACAAGTGATAAGTGGCAAGTGACCGTGAGAGCACCAAGCTTGGTTCGTAGTATCGCCTTCAGGCGGGAGGTGTCGATTGCGGAGGATTCCGCCTGAAGGCGGTACTACAAACGGATTGTTTGTCACTCATCAACTTGTCAGGCGACAGGGATTTTACTATACTTACCGACCAGTAGGCAGGTTTCTTCGCGAGCCGTTCTGCGTCTTGCTCAAAAGAGCAATCGATGGAATAGTGGCGGGGATGCTTGGCTGCGTGCCGCGCGAATTCCTGCGCAAAAGATCGAGTCCCAGTTAGCCGCTGGAAAGCTAACCTCGCATTAGTCCGAGAAGCGAATCTCACTACTGAAAGGGCCAGACGAATGAGTGACGCGAGGAAGAACGTGAAAGACGATGGGCGGGATGTCTCCCGACGCAAGTTCATGCGCACTGCAGTCAGCGGTGCCGCGGCGACAACCATTGCTGCCCTTGGCGCCAGCGACGTGCACGCCGAGGAACCGAGAGCAATCAAGGTTCCCGACGTCTTCGCGGAGGCCGCAAAAGCGACTCCAGTCGCGGCCAATTTTCCAATGACGGGAGCCCAGGTCTTTGCCCGAGTCTGCAAGGAAGAGGGGCTTGCTGCACTCTTTTCCTGCCCGGGAAACTACTCGATCGTCAACGCGATTGCTCAGGAAGGAATTCCAACCTACTCGGGCCGGCACGAGGGGGCAATGTGCCACGCGGCTGATGGCTTCTGCCGCGTCACGGGTGAAGTTGCTGCGGCCTCAGGCACCGAGGGCCCAGGCTTTACAAACATGATCAACGCTGTTGCGGCAGCCAACGCGGCGCGCTCACCAGTGCTCGTTCTGGCCAGCAATATGGCCATCCGGAATGAAGATACCGAAGCCGGAATCCAACTGGGCTACCAGCAACCCAATACCGAGGGCATTAAGAAATACGGCAAGCGCTTGATCACGCCCGCGCGCATCCACGAGTACGGCGCCTATGCCTTCCGGCAACTGCGGACCGGCGTTCCGCGTCCTGTGCATCTTGATTTTCCTGCTGAAGTGACGCGCGCCAGTTTCAAGACCCCAGCCGATCTCGAGTATTTCCACGACCGGACTCGATACCGCACTGAAGCGAGACCGCACCCTGGGCCAAAAGAGATCAGCGCTGCAGTCGAACTGCTCAAAAAGGCGCAGCGTCCGATGATTGTTTCCAGCAATGGTGTCTTCTATAGCAAAGCCTGGGATGCGCTCAAGAAGTTCGCGGAGAAGGCACAGATACCGGTCGTCGAATCGGGCGCGATGAAGGGGCAGTTCTCCGATGCGCACCCGCTTTCGGCAAACGCCTCTCCGAGTGCCCTCGCAAGTGCCGATGTGGTGGTCCTTGTTGGTCAGTACTGCATGCCGACCGTTGGCGAGTTCGCCTTTGGCCCGGATGCGAAGTACATCCGGATCGACCCATCGCCTGAAGATATCGGTCGCAACCTGCCGATTGATGTCGGTATGATCAGTTGCGAGAAGGCGGCGCTCGAAGCTCTTGCCGACGCGATCCCGGCGATGAAGCACGACGCCTGGGTGGCGGAGATTGCCGCCGCGCGGAAGAAGTTCGAGGATGAGCTCGAGACCTTCTATCAGAAAGGCGTTAGTTACACCGACGCCGTTCACCCGGCAGTGATTGCCAAAGAACTGACCGATTTCATGTATCGCGGCAAGCTCCCCAAGGAGCAGACCACTTTTGTCTCCGGTGGATATGGAATTGCCAGATACGTGCGGCGGTGGCTGCGCGGATACCGGCCGGGCCAGATTCTCAACGGCGCCTACCAGTATGGCGATATCGGACCAGATGTCGGCTACGCATTTGGAGCGACAGTCGCGGTCCAGCACGGCGTCAGCGTCCAGGCAGCTTACAAAGGCGCTCCAGTGATCTGCGTTACCGGAGATGCCGGGATTGGCTACACCATCATGGAACTCGAGACTGCCTCGAAGTATCGTCTGCCGATGGTAGTCATCGTCTATAACAACAATGCGTGGGGAACGTGGACCGGCAATAGCCGTAGTCCGCTGACGCTAAGCCTGCATCTCTTCCAGGAGAATGTGAGGTACGACAAGGTTGCTGAAGGGCTCGGAGCGCATGGCGAATACGTCACTCGACCGGGCGACTTCAAGGCGGCGCTCGAACGCTGCTACCAACTGGCCGCCAAAGAGAGCCGTCCCTCGTTGATCAACTGTCAGGCGAAGCGAGAGTTCTGGGTCAGACAGCAATACGAACCGGGCTTTCTTGGAACGGTCGAGCCGGGTTGCATGTCCTATAACCATTGAGACGCGGATCATGTGTGGCCGCGATGGCAGAGGCTTCCGGCCATGTCCTGGCCTTCCGGAAATTGACGAGTTGATGAAGAATGGCTAGAGGCTCGTTGGCTGTAGTCCGCGAGAAGCTTCAGGGATATGCTGATCGTGGCGTCTTTCGGGGTTTTGGTGAAGCGAAGGCGGGCCATTTCAGATTTGTCTGGGGAATCCATCACGAGATGGAGTTGATCGTTGATAGCGAGAGGAAGGTTCTTCGTTTTCGGCGTCTATTGCCGGATCTGCCCGCGGATTCTGAGCTCTACCGCGAGTTGAAGGGCTTTATCGCAGAACGACACCTTCCGGATTTGCCAGAGCATCGACGCATCGATCGACGACGGGCTGAGGTCTTCTGTTCGAATCGCGGAGGCAATGTTTCAATCTCCCTGCGGGTGAAGAACAATCAGTACGCTTATGGAGTCAATCGAATCGTCAACCTCGTTCATGAGTTGTTTGTCCACTTGAAGGACGTTCACCCCGGCTATCTTGCGGAGAGTTTTGATGTCCCAGAGGAATAGCAGGACGAGCCGGCGACGAATCACTAGTTTCCTGATCTTTGCAGTTGCCGTCGTGCTGGTGAGAGGGATTGACGCGCAACAACCGCAACGCAACGTCGAGGCGCAGAAGCTGAGGAACCCTGAGACCGCCAACGTCGACACGACCGAGGCTGGACGAAAGCTTTTTCAGCGCTTTTGCGCATCGTGCCACGGCGCGGGTGGCAAGGGTGATGGCGGGATGGCCCTCTCCGGCGGAACGCCCTCCGATCTGACGGATGAGACGTGGGATTACGGTTCGACCGACGGTGAGATATTCGTCGCGATCCGCGATGGCGTGTCGAGCGATATGCTCGCATACAAAGAGAGACTCACCGAAAAGCAGATTTGGCAGGTGGTCAGCTTTGTCCGCAGTCTGGGACCGAAGCCGAAAGCCACAAAGTGAAAAAGGCGTTTTTGATTTGGCGCTCTGTTGAGACAGGTCAACTGCGGTTGTCCTTGTCAGGGAGAAATCAAACCGAGGCTCTGTTTTGCGAGTCTTGTCGAATAACCCAGAACGTCGCCGGCATGGGCGATGATGTTGACTGATAGTTGAGGAGGCTGGTCTATGAAACGAATGCTCGGCTTGTGCACGCTCTTCGCGTTGGTGGCGCTCGGCGCGTCTTTCGCCGGTTTGCGCGTCTCGCCTGGACCGAATGGCCCGGCTTTGGCAGCGTCGCTGACGTACACGAAAGACGTGGCGCCGATCATCCAGAAGAACTGCGTAGTCTGTCACCGGCCCGGTGAGGTCGCTCCCATGTCGTTCCTGAACTACAAAGAGGTCAGGCCGTGGGCGAGATCCATTCGCGAGAAGGTTGTCACCGGAGTGATGCCGCCGTGGTTTGCCGATCCGAAGCACGGCGAGTTCTCGAATGATTGTCGGCTTTCGCAGAAGGAGATCGAGACGATCTCAGCCTGGGTCGCCGACGGCGCCAAGGAAGGCGACCCGAAGGACATGCCGCCAAACCCGACGTACGTTGAAGGCTGGCAGATCGGAAAGCCGGATTCGGTGTTGACGATGACGACCGAGTTCAGTATTCCGACAGATGGTGTGATCCCGTACAAGTACTTTGCCGTGCCGACGAATTTTACCGAAGACAAATACGTCCAGCTTGCTGAGATCCGCTCAGGTGACCGGTCCCACGTACATCACGTGATCATCAGCGTCCGCTACCCCGGTTCCGGGCCATTGCCTGCAGCTGGTGAGATCACACCAGAATTCCGACGGCCGACGGGTGCGACGTCGGGTGCGAGTGGGTCTGCGGCGCCAGCCCGTAGCCTTGAAGACTCTGACGGGCGACTTGTGGGCTGGGCTCCGGGTGAGGCTCCGTTGATCCTCCGACCGGGTCAGGCGAAGCTGATCAAGGCAGGATCCGTGCTCACCTTCCAGGTTCACTACACGACGAATGGCCTTGCCGGCAAAGATCGCACCGCCGTCGGACTCATCTTCTCAAAGACTCCGGTCGAGAAGCGAGTCATCACTGCCGGCGCCTCGTCCCGTAATCTGGTCATTCCTCCTGGTGACCCAAACTACGAATCAACCGGCACCTTCACCTTCAAGGAAGACAGCCACATCGATAGCCTGCATCCGCATATGCACGTTCGTGGAAAGGACTTCCTCTACACCCTCGTCTACCCGGATGGGACATCGAAAGTTCTTCTTTCGGTACCGCGCTACGACTTCGCCTGGCAATTGACTTACTTTCTGAAGGAGCCAGTTGCAGCGCCCAAGGGCAGCCGTCTGGATGTTGTTGCGCACCACGATAACTCGGTGAAGAACAAATTCAACCCCGATCCAACGGCGACAGTTCGCTGGGGAGATCAGACGTGGGACGAGATGATGATCGGATACTTTGATTACACTCTCGACAAACAGAATCTGCGCCGTGCAGCGCCCGAGGCGGCGGGGACAAACGGCCGATAGCCAGGAGGCGACAATGAAACGTCTTGTTTTGATTCTCTCGGTGGTGCTTCTTGCCGTGATCGGGCTCGCGGTTGGGAAGAACGAAGCGGCGACGGTGACTTTCACGAAGGATGTGGCGCCGATCATTTTTGAGAAGTGCGCCAGTTGCCATCGTGCCGGCGAGGTTGCGCCGATGAGTTTGACTTCGTATCAGGAAGTTCGCCCCTGGAGCAAAGCGATCCGCGAAGAAGTCGTCGAACGAACAATGCCGCCGTGGTTTGCGGATCCGCATACGTCGACGGTCAAGTTTGGCAATGACCGTCGTCTCTCACAGAAGGAGATCGAGACGATCGTTGCCTGGGTGGATGGCGGCGCGCAGAAAGGCGCCGACAAGGACCTCCCGCCACTGCCGAAGTACACACCGGGATGGACTTTCGGTGAACCAGATCTGATTGTCGAGATGCCGCTCGATTTTGAAGTTCCCGCTGAAGGCGAACTGCCGATGCAGAACTTCTACGTGCCGGTTCCGTTTACCGAAGAAGTCTGGGTCGAGAAGGTTGAACTTCGCCCGGGCAATCCTGCGGTTGTTCATCACTCGATCGCCAACGTTGTCCGCCTGCCGGAAGGGACGACAATCGTCAACGGCAAGGCGATTCGAGACGGTGCCCCTGCAGCGCGTCTGAACAACCAGTCAGCGAGATCAACCGGTGGTCTGAGCGAGGGTGGGGCCGAGGTTTTTCAAACTCAGGACTCGTTTTCCCGCGCGGGTGCCTTCAAGCTCGTCGGTCAGGCCCCCGGAAAGGGCTTCGAGAAGCACTATCCTGGCACCGCAAAACGCATCCTCCCCGGCATGTACTTTCAGTTCAACATGCACTACCAGCCCGCCGGGCGTGTCGAAAAGGACCGCTCACGGTTGGGTCTCTGGTTTGCAAAGAAGCCGGTCAAGTACGAAGTGCTGACGAGGGGCGCTTCCGACACGGTCTTTATCGGAGGTAAGGAACTCGGTGAAACGCGGATGGTCAATGGCAAGGAAGTCAAAGTCCGCGGACGTATCCCAAACATCCCGCCGAATGTGGACAATTGGGAGATTGGTGGGGAGATGCTCGTCAAGGAGGCGATCACGTTGTACGCTTTCGCTCCTCACATGCATCTTCGCGGCAAGGACATCAGGTATACACTCATTTGGCCAGATGGCCGGCAGCAGGTGCTGCTCGATGTTCCAAAGTTCGACTTCAACTGGCAGCTTCACTATGAACTGGCAGAGCCAATGAAGATCCCCGCCGGAAGCAAGATCGCGACCCTTGCCCACTATGACAACTCGATCAAGAATCGTTACAACCCAGCACCAAACAGGGAGGTGTTCTGGAGCGAACAAAGCTGGGATGAAATGTTCATCCCCTGGCTCGAGTACACTGTCGACAGTAAGGACCTGATCAAACAGGCCGCGACCCAAAGCGCAAGTAAACAATGACCCGGATTGGGCTGTCAGCGGCGGCGAGAAACAATCGCCGCTGCTGACCGGCCTCAACTGAGCCTCAGTCCAGACCCCCAAAAGAAGATGACTAGCGTACTGGTATTTACCCTCCTGCTTCTTCAGCCGTTGTTCTTGCAGACCGCGCCGACACAGCCCAACCAGCAGCCGAAGCGGGCTACTGAGCCGGGAGATCCGATGCCGCCGCCGGATATGGACTATTTTCTCGGCACCTGGTCGTTTGAATGGAATGTGCCGGAATCGCCACTTGGACCTGCGGGCAAACTGAAAGGCAAGGAGACCTACAAGAAGGCTCCCAAAGAAGGTTCGTACGAGAGTCAAATCGAGGGCGAGGGACCGCTTGGCGCTATCAAGGGACGCGCGACGACGGTCTACAATGAGAAAGAGAGATTGGTCACCCGTTCCGAGACAGGTCTCCTTGGGGCGGCAATGAGCAGGACGGGGCCAATCGGTGGCGATCTCGGAGGCTATTACACGATCCATTGGGAGACCTTACCGGTCGTCAAGGGGGGGAAGACCGTCCGCTTGAAGGGCAAGACCCAAATGCTCTCTCCCGCGCACTACCGCCTGCAGGTCACGATCTCGGTTGATGGTGGCCCATTCACGAACTTCGGGAGTCCGTGGTTTCGCAAAGAGATTGCGCAGTAGTCACTCGATTTTGGATTTTGGCTTGGGTAGCGAAGAGCTCCAGACTTCAGTTAGCTAAAGTCCAAAATCCAAAATCGAATGCTTTTTGGCTCTTCAATCCAGATCCAGAATCCAAAATCTAAAATCCAAAATGGAATGTCTTAGCCGCTGTCCGCAGGCTGACGCCGTGAGAAACATGATGATCAAGACTCTTCCCCTCGTATTCCTGCTTCTTGTGGCTGGTGTTTTGTGCCTCACCAGAAGCACCGGCCCGGTCGCTGCTCAGCCCGCGCAGAAAGTGACCAAAGCTGATATTGACAGGTGGATGACAGAACTATCGAACTGGGGGCGCTGGGGGAAGGACGACCAGCTCGGTGCGGTCAATTTGATCACCGCCGTGAAACGCAAACAGGCGGCGGCTCTGGTCAAGGAAGGAGTCTCGATTTCACTGGCACACGATGTCGAGAAGGAACGGGCGATCGACAATGCGCGACCGTTTACTCACACCATGAACGCGGTCGGGGCCAACAACCCGTCGCAGTTCAGCCTCGACACGTTTTCTGTCAACTATCACGGTTACGCTCACACACACCTCGATGCTCTTTGCCACATGTTCTATCAGGGAAAGATGTACAACGGGTTTTCACAGGAGGAAGTGACGCAAACCGGGGCGGCGAAACTTTCGATCCTCAACATGAAGCAGGGGGTCTTTACGCGGGGCATCCTCATGGACATGGCGCAACTCAAGGGCTTGCCGTACCTCGAGCCCGGCACGCCGATCTATCCCGAGGATCTCGAGGCGTGGGAGAAGAAGGCCGGGATAAAGGTCGGGAGCGGCGATGTCATCTTCATTCGCACCGG
>JANNRD010000504.1:0-3810 GCA_031401095.1 Acidobacteriota bacterium | reverse complement strand
CGCGAGGAGGGTGGAAAGGGTTGCGTGGGGGGGGATTCCTTCGCACTGCTTTTCCGATAATTGCCCAATTCAGGGAGTCAGGACGAGTTCTGTCACGAGGCCGTACACGTCGCGAGCTAGGAAAGGTCTGCATCGCTTGTGGTGAGAGCGGCTCAATCGGGAGACCTTAGGACAATAAATACTTTGCGCGTTCATCAGGCGACATTCTGTCTACCGCCTGGGTCTCGCGATACTCACGCGCCTCGGCTAGCATGGTAAATGACACCTCGACACCACTCGCAAGGATCACGTCCCTTAGGCGCTCGAGAGGCATGCGGAAGAATTCCTTTCGGGAGTTAACCTTGTTGATGCGCAATTCCTCACACTCTCGATGGAGCCGTGCCTCAAGTGCTGGGGCGTCATCGCACGAGATCATTGCATGCACATCAAACTCAAATGGCACCGAAGCGTCGCCGAGTTCCTTAATTCGATCCGAAGGCTCCAACCGACGCGTCATGCCGATCTTGAAGACATGCTCGCCAAATGACCCAACGTTCGAAATAACATAGATGGTCCCCTTTCGCGTTTGTTGGGCCATCGACAGGGCACGCTGATTCTTTGCTTCCGCAAGGACCAATCTTTCGTTCAGTTCCGCGATGCGGGTCTCCAGATCCGCCCGCTGGCCTGCCGACGCCTGCGCTACTTCTTCGCGTGCTCGTTCGAGCGCCTTGTGAATGTTGCGTTCCTCCTTCTCCGCTTCCTCGATGGCGCGCTCATACTCGCGCCGCGCCTTTTCCTCTTCCCGCATTTGTTCCTTGATGCGCCGTTGCTCCTCCCGTTCCCTGAGCTTCAACTCGTGAGCGACTACCGCCCATTTAAGCTCATTCAGACGCGCGTCGAGGTATGCCGACAAAATACGAGCGTTCCGGAAAGCGGTCCCGTTCTGATTGACGAGTGCGAAGGCGTCACGGATTTCCTGCGATAGGGTCCCGTGGTTGTCATGCTTCGTCCGACTGAGGATGGCGTCAACCCTGCCGTTGAAGGCGTCAATAACAAATCGGATCGCCGTCTCGCGTCTAGTGTCCTCTGCATAGTCGCAGCCAGCCGCTAGACATTCCTCGACCATCCGCTTGGTCTGGTCCCGCGCGGCCGCCAGCTCTCGCCCCGCTTGGGTGTGGCCGTAATCGGCAGCCAGGTCGTCCAGGAGGCTGCGAGTCGGGACAAGGTAGCGGTCCCCGTAACCGTCAATCACATTGCGGATTGCGACAAGAGCCTGCTCCAACCGGTCCTTGTCTCTGAGCGCAGTGTATGCGTCCCCGCCAATTGCGAGCGCCTTGCTGTGGGCCTCATCAACCAATCGTCCGGCTTCGTGCGTCGCGAGGTCAAGGACGGTATCGGCCTGTGTCTCAATCGCTTTGGCGCGAATACTCGCCTGAGCCCGCTCATGAGCGGAGGCGGTGTGGGCGAGTTCGAGCAGCGTTGTCGCTCTTGCCCGCAATTCGGTGGCTTCGGTGATGGCAGCGCTCACGAGCGTCGTGGCTGAGCCCTCCTCCTCGAGTAGCCCTTGGTACTTCTGAAGCGCCTCTAGCTGCGTCGTAGCAGCCCTGAGGGCCTCATCCGACTCCACCTTGAACTCTCGGGCCTTGGTATCAAAGTGTGCGCGTAACCGCTTTCCCTCATCAAATAGATCCGCCAACTGCAGATCGACCAACTTCCGGACCTCGACAACAGCCGCTTCCGCGTCCCCGCGGACCCGTCGGACCTCTTCATGCGCAGCGGCAACCGAGCGATCCCTGGCGACGAGAAGTCCCTCGAGCCTCCTGCCCTTCTTGAATGAGACCAGAACGGTCATGAGCAAGATGGCGGCGGCAGAGGTGAGGCCAATCGAGACAGGGTCCATGATCGGAAGGCCTATCTCGCGGGTGACATCGACGGCGACAGGGGTGCAAGGCTCGCTAGCTGCGCCTCGATGCCCTCGCGGAGTAGCCGGGCCTTGGCGATAGTTGCGGCAAGCTCTGGGGCGTCCGCCGACCCAAGCGGAAGGTCCGCCGGTCTGAGGGGAGTTATAGCGACGAAGTCGCCTGTCTTTCGAGATGATTTCACATCGCCGCGGCGAAGGAAGAGCTCCATCGCATCTGAAGGGTCGAGGCTATCGAGTTCAAGCCCGCTGAAGGCGATGCGTTCGATGGCGACCGAGAGCACTGGGACTTCCGTTGCGACCCCTGTTGACCGACTCGGCGCGTCGACGCCAGCGGTTATGAGTACGGTATCAACAGGCAAGATCCCAAAGACCTCGCTCGCAAGGCGAAGGACGCATCCACAAACGTAGTCTTGAAATATCTCATGAAAGCGTTTCTTGGGCATCGGCTTCACCGACACCTTGCCGCCGGCCGTGAGCGCCTTTGCCTCCGCCGGAATAATCTCCGCTCCCCTAACCGTGATTGCGCACTCGACCAGCCGACGGTTAACGACCTCGAAGCGTACGGCCGCACAGAGGTCGGAAGCGTCGGCGAGTGGATTGATGTCGGTCAACGCGTGTCTGAACGCATCGCAATCGCCCCGCAGAATCCGGTGTGCGAGGGACTTCCTCTCGTCCCACTCATCAAGCTCTTGGGAGTATCCCTGCACGGCAAGCTGATACTCACGCTCATCCTGCTGCCTAGCCTCCTCAACGGAGCTAGTGTTCCCGGCGCCTGCGAGGCCTCCGAGCCCGGCTGACGCCAAGACGTCGAACTGCCTGGCCGCCAGCTCACGATGCCGCTGGGAGCGCGGTTCGACGGGGGGTAGCGTTGCGGCGATTGCATCCCAATCCCATTGTTCGACCTGTTCCTTGTGGACGGACAGCAGCACCGCCAACTCTCCCTCATGGGCTTCGACCTCTAGGCGGGCCTGTTCAAGGGCCGACAATTTGGCCTGCTCCTTCATGCGCCGCGCCAGCTCGCGCAACTGAGTGCGCTCCTGCCGCTGGTGCCGCTTGGAGGCGGAAGTCGACCTTACGCTCATCGCCTGTTGTGTTGCACGGTGAAGAAACGGAGACCAAGCTGCCTGCGCTGACAGTAAGAACCGGTGGTGGTGCGACGTAGGGCGGGAACAGGAGGATCATCCATTGGAATCATACGGAATCGGCTACCGCAGCCCCCCAAGGCTTCGAGGTTGCGTAACGGCCAGTTCGCAGACCGCTCGAAGACTCAGGTGCCGGCGCTCAAGAGATAGGCGGTTAACGCCATCCGCGTCGGCTAGCCCAGAACGGATGTCCTCAAGCGCGCGTTCATACAGGGGTCGGGTCAGCGCCAGGTACTGGTCATATCCCAGGTCGAATGTCCGTTGAAGTGCGGCTTGTGCCAGTTCTTCATGGTTTTCCAGCACTCCGTCGTCGAGTATTTGCTCGAGTTGTTCGCAGAGAATTGCCTTGATCTCCGCTGGCCTCATTTCGTAAAACGCGCCCTCGCTGATTCCGAGCGCATGCTTCAACAGCGCGACGGCATCGGCGATGTCGCTCGCGAGGGGCTTACTGCTGAGTGCAAGCCGGACGTAGTCGAGGACCCAATCCAACAGGAGTGCCTGGAGAGCTGGATCCTCGGCATGCCCGTACGATTCAATGATCTGACGGCGTTGATCAGCGGTGAGGGTGCCATGTACGAGGGCGACCGCCAGTTTGTGCGGAGCACTCTCAATCGGATACTCGAGGGCTTTGGCCTTAAAGAAGTCGTCAGGGAGGTGCGAGGGACTCATCCAAGGATTTTACTGCGCAGACGGAGGATTCGGAAGGCCTACAATTCCCGTTTTTGGGGGTGAAGTGTTCCCACCAAGTTAGGACAGGTGGGATTGAGG
>JANNRD010000503.1:0-7355 GCA_031401095.1 Acidobacteriota bacterium | reverse complement strand
AGCTGCCGGACGATCCCTTCCATAGCCCGCTTCGCAACATCCTCCTTCTCGAGGGAGTCGTAGACCGCAAACTCAATGAAGATGAGATCCGGCTTGTGCGCAATGACATCCCGCCGCGCTCGTACTAGCCCTTTCCGTTGGACTACCCTGGAGTTCGCTCGCCGGAGTTGAATCAGTCGTCAACCAGGATGCGAACGGCTTTCGCACAACGGGCCGCCGCAACATCGGCCGCGTCCTGGATAAGTTGCGCGCGGGCAAAACGGTCAGTGTCGCCTACATTGGTGGATCGATCACCGCAGGTGCCGGCGCGACCGATCCGGCGAAAACCTCTTATCGCGCGCTTGTCACAGACTGGCTGCGGAGTCGGTATCCACGCTCGCGGATGACGGAGATTAATGCTGCGGTCGCGAACACAGGCTCGCTCTATGCTTCAATACGAGCGCGGCGGGATGTCATTGCGCACAAGCCGGATCTCATCTTCATTGAGTTTGCGGTCTACGACTCCCTCGAGAAGGAGGATGTTGCGAAGCGGGCTATGGAAGGGATCGTCCGGCAGCTACTGACGGTATCTCAGCCTCCCGAGATCATTTTTTTATACGCGACGAGTTCGGCCCGCAACGCACGGGTCGAGTGGCACGAGTCGGTCGCCAGCTACTACCGCCTGCCGGCAATCGACCTTCAGTCCCGGGTCTGGTCGCTGATGGATGCGGGGCAGACTACGCCCGCAGCCTTCTGGAATATCGGGCTTAATCCAACAGATGAAGGGCACCGGGTGTACGCAAAGCTGATCACCGAGTTCCTTCTTGATCAGGAGAAACAGACAGCCACTGAAATGGTCAAATCGGTCCCACCGCCATTCCTGAGCGATGAACTGACATACGGAGAGCTGATCCCGCTGGCCCAGTTAAAGCACGACAGTAACTGGAGGAATGAAGCTCAGAACGATCGGACGTTACCTTCCTACTTGCTGGTTGGTGAAAAGGCGGGCACTCAATTTGAGACGATCTTCGAAGGCACAGTAGTCGGCCTTGCATACCGCATGGGCCCCGATGGAGGGACGATTGAATGCCTGATTGATGGCAAGCCTGCCGCGGTGCCACTCGATCGGATTGAGATGTACGACGGAGCGTCTCACATCGCAACCCGAATCATCGCCGGAGGACTAGGCCCAGGTGAGCATCGGCTGACGATCCGTCTCAGCACAGAGAAGAACCCGAAGAGTACTGGGACGCTGGTGCGGCTCGGCTATCTGCTTGTTGGTGGCCAAAGACCAGAACGTCTATAGGACGGAGATACTAACGCAGGTGCGATGCGTTAGTATTCGCGATCAAACCTCGAGCACAACCGGGATGATCATTGGACGACGACCCGTCTCCTTCTGAATGTACCGCTTCAACTCGACGCGAATCTTCTCCTTGATGAGCGCCCAGTCGACCCGTTCCTCATGAGTTGCGCTGGCGACGGTCTCTCCGACGATGACCCGCGCCTTTTGCAAAAAGGCCGCCCCATCATCGCTTAGCGCAAGTCCTCGCTGAACCACTTCCGGCGCGGACTCCATTTCACCCGAAGCCTTATTAATCGCGACGATCGGCAGGACGATCCCGTCGTATGCGAGATGCTTGCGATCGCGCAACACCAGATCATCAATCCGACCAGTGCCCGAATCGTCGATCAGCGTTCTTCCAACCGTCACCTTACCGGCAACGCGCGCGCTCTTCTCGTCGAGTTCAATGACATCGCCACTCTCGGAAAGAACAATCCGATTGCGAGGTACTCCCCATTTCTGCGCTGCCTCGGCGTGTCTGTAGAGCTGTCGCGTTTCACCGTGGATCGGGATCAGAAACTTCGGCCGCACGGCTTCATACATGATCTTCATGTCACCCTGTCGACCATGACCCGAGACGTGAATCCGCGCCGTCCCCGAATCGATGACGTGCGCACCCTTCTTGAAGAGGTGGTTCATCATCCTCGAAATCGATTTCTCATTTCCCGGGATCTGCCTCGCCGAGAGCACCACGGTGTCGTCCTGTAAGACGCTTGCGTCCCTGTGATTATCAACGGCCATGCGCGCGAGCGCCGACATTGGCTCACCCTGACTGCCCGTCACCAGGAAGCACACCTCATCAGGTGAAAGCCGCTTCGCCTGCTGCGGCGTGACCAGCAGATTATCCTCGATATCGAGATAGGCGTGTCGCTCCGCAGTCTCGACGTTCCTGATCATGCTGCGTCCGAGTAACGCAACTCGCCTTCCTGATTCCGCAGCGAGATCAAGAACAATCTGAAGTCGATGAACGCTGGTTGCAAAACAGGAGACGATGACGCGACCTTTTGATTCCGCAAATATCTTCTCGAAGGCTGGGATAACGGTCTTTTCTGAACCTGTCCGGCCCTCTCGTTCGACATTGGTTGAATCCATGAGCAGAGCGAGCACGCCCTTGTCCCCAAAATCAGCGAGAGCCGGCAAGTCAATCGGTTCACCGAGGACTGGCGTCTCGTCAACCTTAAAGTCTCCGGTGTGCACGATGACCCCGACCGGCGTCGTGATCGCAAGCGCGACACAATCGACGAGCGAATGCGAGACGCGGATAAACTCGACCTTGAACTGACCAGCCTTAAAGCTCTCCCGCGGCCTGATCGTATGCATCTCGACCTTGTCGATCAGACCAAACTCCTGCAGGCGACTCTCGACCAGGCCAAAGGTAAACCGCGTTGCGTAGATCGGTGGATTGATCAGTTGGAGCAGGAAAGGGAGAGCACCGATATGATCTTCGTGGGCGTGGGTCAGAACGATCGCGCGAATCTCTTCGCGATGCTCTTCGATGTAGGTAAAGTCGGGAATTGCGATGTCGACCCCGAGCAGATCCTCGTCGGGGAACATCATCCCGCAGTCGACGATGATCATCTCACCGTCGTACCGAAAGGCGGTCATGTTCATTCCGAACTGACCGACGCCCCCAAGCGGTGTGATTTCAAGTCTACCAGATGCCATATTTTCGATTCTGCCTTACTGTGGCTGAGTCCTCGTTGGACCGGAGCACGTTGCAGTATAGCTCATTCGACCTCAGATCAAAGCAACGGGTCATCTTATTGGAGCGTCCCGACGCCGGACGGGGGCGGGTACGAGCCCTGCCTCTACCGAATGCAATCGGCCAGCAAGGCTATCTCATCGATCGTCAGTGTCTCGGCGCGCCGGCGAAGGTCCAGCCCAGTAGTCGCGACACGCTGCTGGCAGTCTGCGATCGTACTGAGTCCAAGCCTGCCAAGACCGGCGCGAAGGTTGTTGAGTATCGTCTTGCGCTTCTGGGAGAAGATCACCTGCGTCACCTCGAGAAACTGCTTCTCATCCTTCACCCGAATCCTCGGCTCAAGCGAAAGGCGTAGACGGCACAGGCTGGACTGGACCTTTGGTGCAGGGCGAAACGCTCCCGGTGGAACATCGAAGAGTCGATCGATCTCACAATATAACTGCACCATTACTGACAGGTAGCCGTACTCCTTGCCACCCGGCTTCGCGGTCATGCGCTCGACTACCTCTCGCTGTAGCATGATGACCAACTCTGAAATGCAGTCACGGGAATCGATCAGGTGCTGGACGATCGGGGTCGAGATATTGTAAGGAAGATTGCCGATCACACGAACGCGTTCGGCGGGCTGGATCAATTGAGAGAGATCCACCTCAAGCGCGTCTGCCAGAATCAGTCGAAAGCCCAAACTCGATCCAAAGGTAGTCTCGATCTCGACGATCAAGTCCCGATCCGCCTCGATCGCGATGACATTCGCGCCGGCTTTGATGAGCCATTGCGTCAGCGCGCCGTGACCTGGCCCGATCTCGATCACCGTCTCGCCTTTGACCGATCCCAGCGCGGCAACAATGCGCTGCTGATAATTCTGATCAACCAGGAAGTTCTGTCCGAGCCGGCGTTTGGCAATCATCCGTCCCCGACCTCCGCACGCTCTTTCGCGGGATAGCCGGTTACCTCCCAATCGGGGCCGCGGCGAACTACCTCGACGTCTGTCAGATTGAGCGCCTCTGACAGGTCACCAATTCCCCGCCCGCCAACAGCCGGAACAGCCTCTCGGCCACCGATGATCTTCGGGGCATAAAAGAAGGTCACCTTGTCAACGAGCCGATCGTTGAGGAAGGACGCCGCCACCTCTGATCCGCCTTCGACGATGAGGCTGATCATCCTCCGAGATGCAAGTTTGGCCAGCACCGCGCGAAGATCGAGTTGACCATCGATCGAAGCGATCTCGACTACTTCCACTCCCAGAGCCTCGAGGCGCACGCGACGATTCGCCCACTCATCGTCTGCCAGCGTCAACGTCGGCCTTGCAGTGAAGACCATGACTGGTAGCTCGCGCGCCGTCCGGACCAGTCGAGATTCGAGAGGAATTCGCAGGGCACCATCGAGGACTACTCGCCCAAGCGGCCTGTGCCTCGGCAATCCTGTCCGATCGGAGAGAAGCGGGTCGTCCTTGAGGATGGTTTTTATGCCGGCAAGAATCGCGTCGTATTCGTGCCGCAGCGCTTGCGAGGCAGCACGGGATTCTTCACTGGTGATCCACTTCGAGACTCCGGTTTGCGTCGCGATGCGTCCGTCGAGCGAGCACGCTAGTTTCAAGTGAACAAACGGACGGCCGTTCGCAACGAAGGAAACATATTTCTCATTGAGGCGTTTCGCTTCCCGCTCATGCCCGCCCACGGTGACCGCAATTCCGGCTCGCAGAAGTTCCTCGAATCCACATCCATTGACTGACGGATTCGGATCCACCATCGAGGCGACGACCCGCGCCACACCGGCCTTGATCAACGCGTCAACACACGGAGGAGTACGCTTCTCGGGTCCACGATGACAGCAGGGTTCGAGGTTGGTGTAGACGGTTGCGCCAAGCGCTCGCGGACCCGCTTCTTCCAGCGCCCACACCTCAGCGTGCTTCAGATCGTCAAACCGGTAATAACCGCGGCCAACGACTTGACCATTGTTGACAACAATGGAACCGACCAGCGGGTTGGGACTGACCAGCGACGCGCCATCTGCGGCGAGCTCCAATGTCAGCTTGAGGTAGTCCAGATCGGTCATTCAATCAAAGAGGCCGTCGACGTAGGTCTTGGCATCGAAGACAACCAGGTCGTCCGCCTGCTCACCGATGCCGCAGTAGCGAATCGGCAGGTTGAGTTCCTTCGCGATTGCGACAGCGATCCCGCCCTTTGCCGTTCCATCCAGCTTTGTCAGGACCAATCCAGTCACGTCAGCGACTTTGAGAAACTCTCGCGCCTGGCTCAACCCGTTCTGACCGGTGACGGCGTCGACGACAAGCAGAGTCTCGTGAGGCGCTCCGGCAACCTCACGCGAAGCGATGCGTTTCATCTTCTCCAACTCTGCCATGAGGTTCGCTTTGTTATGAAGTCGCCCAGCCGTATCGACGATCAGGACATCCGCGTTTCGCGCCTTGGCAGCCTTCAGTGAATCGAAGAGCACTGCGGCCGGGTCGGTCCCCTGCCGCTGCTGGATCAACGCGACACCTGCACGTTCAGCCCAGATCGCCAGTTGATCGGACGCTGCTGCACGAAATGTGTCGGCGGCGCAGATCAGGACTTCATTTCCTTCCGCCTTGATCCTCTGTGCGAGCTTTCCAATGGTCGTCGTCTTACCGGTTCCGTTGACGCCGACAATCATTATGACGTACGGACGCACATCCTGGGCAACCATCGTCTCGGAAGCAACTCCACGAGCGCGTTCCGCCCGATCGAGAATGTCCAGAAGGTGTTGCTTGATAACTCGCTTGAGTTCGTCAGCGTTCTTCAACGATTGCCGGTTAACCTGACGTCGGACATCTTCAATGATCTCGAGTGTTGTTTGAACACCGATGTCGGCGCCTATCAGGACTTCCTCCAGCGCATCGAGTGTCGCAGCATCGATCTGCTTCTCGCCTTTGACGACGTCTTCAATCCGAGTCGCCAGATTCTCGCGTGTCGAGGCGACCGCACGGCGAAACCGCTTGAGGAATCCTTCGTCCTCGACTGTCCCTGGCCCCTCACCCTCTATAGTCGGAGGCATCTCGGCGGCTTGAGGTTGCACCACAGCAGGAAGAGACTGTTCGCGCACGTGCACGACCGGAACCTCTTCTTTGATGGTCTCCACTTCAAGCGGAGTATTCAGACCGAGCGAGATAAATTCGCTCCCACTCTTGCGTTTCCAAAAAAGACCCATAACACCTACTCAATATCTCCAATGGTCGGACGCTTAGTCGCTGGCGCCAAGCAGATGCTCGCGACCTTGATTGGACGAGGCCCTTGCCGCGCCATCCCGAGGAAAGCGGAGCAGCAGGGCAGCACCCGCGAGAGGCAGAAGACTGACGACGACTAGTGCATTCGAGAATCCAATGCTGCCAGTCAATGCCCCGGTCAGCGGGGTAAGCAGCGCCCCTGCACCCCACGCAAATCCCATCATGAGCGCTGACACCGTCCCGGCTCCACCGGGGACCAGCCGCTGCGCCATGACTACATTGACGGGGACGCAAACATTGAGAAACGTCCCTCCAACCGCGAGCAGCAGATAACTCGCCGGGCCATCCAACATGAGTGCCGTCGCCAGAAACGGTGTCGCGAGAACGAGCGAGATCATGCTTACCCTTCGCGCGCCCCATCGGTCCGCCAGTGTTCCACCAAAAAGCCCGCCAACGCCGCCGAAGAATATGAAACCAGAGAGCACCCATCCAATCCCAGTCAGACCAAGACCCTCAGTTGTCAGCATGAACGGCAGGTAGGTCTGGATACTGACATGGACAGCGGACCGGAGAACAACACAAAAATAGAGCAGGGTCAGCGGCCCCCAGACAGCGCGCAGTGACCGGTGCAGCGGTTCGGTGCCCGCCCCACGGAGTTTCTCGAGCGGTGGGCAATATCGCCAGAGGACCGCCGACATGGCGATCCCGAAGACCATCGCGAGATAGCTTCTTTCGAGACCAAACAGGACGACGATTGAGGTGATCAACACGGGGCCAACGGCTACCCCGACAGTCCCTGCCGAGGAGAATATCGACATCGTCGTTCCTCGATTGCCGGGGCTCGAGGCGCTGACAATCGCGGCACTTTGTGGATGAAATGATCCGATCCCGATACCGCCAGCGACGATGCATCCGACAAGCAGAGGAAGCGTGTCAGCAAGACCGATGAGCGAGAAGAAAACGGCTGCGACCAGAGGGCCGTAGACTGCCATTGAACGCGAAAGGTAACGATCGGAGATCATCCCGTAGACCGGCTGCATGAGCGATGTCGTGATCATCATGGTCGGGATCAGCAGCCCCGCCTGCGTCGGACTGAGGTGCAGTCGCAACGTCAACAACGGCAACAA
>JANNRD010000502.1:0-6022 GCA_031401095.1 Acidobacteriota bacterium | reverse complement strand
GGTCAATCGTTTCTGGCAGATGCTGTTCGGAACTGGCCTCGTGAAAACCGTTGAGGACTTTGGTTCACAGGGCGAACTGCCGTCACACCCTGAACTGTTGGATTGGCTCGCCGTCGAGTTTCAAGGCAGCGGTTGGAATACGAAAGCGTTGCTCAAGACCATTGTTATGAGCGCGACCTACCGTCAATCATCCCGCGTCTCGCAGCAACTTCTGCAACGCGATCGCGATAACCGGTTATTGGCGCGGGGCGCTCGCCTCCGCCTCTCGGCGGAAATGATCCGCGATCAGGCCCTGTTCGTCTCGGGGTTGTTAATCGAGAAACTCGGCGGGCCTTCGGTGAAGCCTTACCAGCCGGCCGGATTGTTGAAAGATATGACCTTTTCCAATATGACGAACTACGCGCAGGACAAGGGCGAAGGCTTATGGCGGCGCAGCCTGTACACGTTCTGGAAGCGCACGGTTCTCAACCCGGGGATGCAGGTCTTTGACGCGACAGCGCGTGAGCAATGCACTGTCCGCGAGACGCGCACAAACACGCCGCTGCAAGCTCTGAATCTCATGAACGACGTGACTTACGTCGAGGCCGCGCGAATGCTCGCAGAGCGGATGATGCTCACGCGTGGAGCGACGGAGCAGCGTCTGACATTGGCTTTTCGCCTCGTCACTTCACGCCTGCCGGATGAAGCGGAGCGACAAACCCTGGTCGAGAACTTCAACATCCAGTTGACCTATTTTCGCAGTCATCCCCAGCAAGCTGAAAAGCTGTTGACGATCGGCGAAAAACGCAATGACGCGAAACTGAATCCCGTCGAGTTGGCGGCCTACGCGACGACAGCAAGTTTGATTCTCAACCTTGATGAAGCAATCACGAAGCAGTAGCCATGAACCCAATCGATGACCTGAAAACCCAAATTACCCGCCGGGCATTCATCAATCACTGCACGCTGGGCACGGCGGCTCTGGCCGCATTGCTCAATGAGAACGCGGTGGCGCAGACGGGCAATGCGGCCCCCCACTTCGCGCCGAAAGCCAAACGCGTCATCTACCTGTTTCAGTCTGGCGCGCCCTCGCAGCTTGATCTCTTTGACCCCAAACCGGGGCTCGAGAAGTTTCGCGGTCAGAATCTGCCCGATTCGATCCGGCAAGGACAACGGCTGACGGGGATGACTGCATATCAATCGAGTTTCCCAACCGCGCCTTCGCTCTTCAAGTTTGCGCGGCACGGTCAATCGGGCGCGACGCTCAGTGAGTTGTTGCCTCACACGGCGAAGATTGTGGACGATCTCTCCTTCATCAAGTCCATGCACACTGAACAGATCAACCACGACCCTGCGATCACCTTCTCGCTGACGGGCTTTCAACTCGCGGGCAGGCCAAGCATGGGATCGTGGGTTTCGTACGGTTTGGGGAGCGAAAACAAAGACCTGCCTGCGTTCGTGGTCATGGTTTCGCTGGGCACGGGCAACACAGGCGATCAGCCGTTGTATGACCGGTTGTGGGGCGGAGGCTTTCTTCCTTCGCAGTATCAGGGCGTGAAGTTTCAGAGCGGAGCCGACCCCGTGTTGTATTTATCGAACCCGGCGGGTGTCAGCGAGGAGGTGCGGCGGCGTTTTCTGGATGACCTGGCGAAGCTCAATCAAAAGAATGCGGAGAGCTTTGGTGACCCTGAAATCCTTTCTCGAGTCGCGCAGTACGAGATGGCTTACCGCATGCAGTCATCCGTGCCAGAGTTGACCGATTTATCGAAGGAGCCGGAAAAGACGTTTGAGCGATATGGCCCCGACGCGCGCAGACCCGGAACGTATGCGGCGAACTGCATCCTAGCGCGCCGCCTGGCCGAGCGTGGCGTGCGTTTCATCCAACTCTTCCATCGCGGCTGGGATCAACACAGCAATTGCCCAAAGCAAATCAGGAATCAGGCGCGCGATACCGATCAGCCAACCACCGCGCTGATCCTGGACTTGAAGGACCGCGGGATGCTCGACGACACCCTGGTCGTCTGGGGCGGCGAATTCGGGCGCACGGTCTACTCACAAGGCACTCTCACCGAGGATAATTACGGGCGCGATCATCACCCGCGTTGCTACGCCATTTGGATGGCTGGCGGCGGTGTCAAGCCGGGAATGACCATCGGCGAGACTGACGATTTCAGCTACAACATCGCGCGAGACCCGGTCAGCGTCTTTGATCTGAATGCGACGATCCTGCACTGCCTCGGCGTTGACCACGCACGACTGACATACAAATACCAGGGGCGCGACTTCCGGCTGACCGATGTTAGCGGAAACGTAGTGGCGCCTATTCTCGCGTGACAGCAGGGGATGATCTGAACGAGTGGTGATTCAGTTTGGACAGCTCAATTTGCTACGAATCATCAGGAGGACAGCCGTGAAACGAATCCGCGCACTCGCAGCGATCCTTATGCCGATAGTGGGCGTGGCCCTTGCGGGGAACATCGACCAACCGCTTTCACCGTCGCGGACCACAACCGTTAAGGCCGCCGGCCAGACTGCCCAGAACACAAAGACGTCTCCGCAGCAGGAGGGACGCGACCAACCTGTTACGAGCGACGATTTGCGCATTCTTGTTAGGGCTAAGGAGCTTCTAAAGGACGAATCTATGTGGAATCGCAACGACGACCGAATCTGCGATGACGATGAAGCTACGGGCAAGAGAAGCCTTTTCTGTGCGTTGCAGAAAGCGTGTATTGAGGTTGTGGGAAAATACGATCACAGGCGAGTTGCGCTCCAGGAAGTTCGATCTGCCGTGGAGGAGGCAACCGTTGGCCGGGACTTCGAACATCGGCTGAGAGACTTCAACAACTTGCCAGGAACTGGGCTTATTGACGTCAAGAGAGTGATCCAAGTCGCGGCAGATCGCGTGAAGTCTCGCTTGAAGAGTAACTAGCGGTCAGCGCTTAGCCGGCAGCTGTAGCGGACGGGGCCACCCGCGGCGTACGGGTGAGCTTCGGCAATGCCATTACAACGACTTCAGGTATTCGACCAAGTCACTCTTCTCCTCCGCAGTCAGCCCTAAATTGAAAGACGGGTTGGCTAATCGTTACGCGCCTTAGGCTTTCGGGAACGAGGAGGAACGTAGTGAAAACGGACCAGATAGACGTTGTCGCCGGGACCGTGCTTGGCTACCTTAAGTAAATCAATCACGCCCAGGAAACCTGATTCAATTGCCAACCAATGAGTAATGTCGTGAAACGCGATCTGCTCAATTGAATCTACCTCGATTTCACCTTCCTCCATCCGGTAACGCCCGCCCACCTTGACCTTCGGGCGCACCCAGATGCGAACGCTGCAGGTGATTGTGCCGCGACGTACTCCTTCCCGAAGACGCTTCGTGAAAACCATTGTGAGATCGAGGTAAGTTCTAGCAGACTTGAAGCAACTTGATCCTGATGATGATTAACCCCGCGAAGTCGCAATCCCGGCGGCCAACTGGTACGCGGCTCGCCGCCCGCCGCGACAAACTAAGCGTCAGTGTTGTTACGGCGCCATTGTCGGGCCGGAATAGTGTTCAGTCGGAGTCTAGCGCAAAATGTCGGCATTTATCGACTCAGTGCCGACGTTTTGTGTTCGTACTCGTTCGCAAGTGGAAGCGGGGCCAAATGCGCATCCAAGCCCCCTGCACTGTGCGGATGTTCTGGTCGCGTGATAAAAGTCTTGATACTAGCGGCTCATTCAGTCGGTCCAGGACCGTCTCAGGAACGCTGCGAGGGAGCATGGCCGACCGTTCGGCGATGACAAGTTCAGGCGGCATTTCGCGCAGGTAGTGCGTAGCGGTCTGGGCGACCGGGCGGGAACGTGAAGGCGTCTTTCGCTCTGCCGACGGCGGATTGAACTGGTCCGCAGCGAACACGGGCCTGACGCAATCGCGCGTGTTGAGCCTTGCAGTCAACGGCATGGGACTCTTTGCTGGAACCGACAATGGACTGTTTCGCTCTTCCAACCAGGGCAATACCTGGTCCCAAGTCAGCAATGGGTTGACGAATCTCTACGTTACCTCGCTCGGTGTCGCACCCGACGGAAACACTGTGCTCGCGGGAACAGCGCGTGGCTTGTTCCGTTCAACAAATCAGGGACAACTCTGGACAAAGGTAAATGCGGGGCTACCTGACAGCGTTGTGTTGGAATCGGCCTTTCCTCGTGGTGGTCGAAAGATTTGGACTGCGGCAGGCCCGCTCTTGGGGAGGATCGAAGTGCTGTCCTGCTGCATTGCGAGCGCGCGTGCCCCGCCACTGTTTCAGTGAACAGCTATTGGCGCGACAGTAGAGCCAGTGCCGCCCTGGATTTTCAACGGCTGCACGATCAAGGCGAATTCCTGGACTCGCTTGGTCACCAGTTGATCAAGCTTCATGTTTTCCAGCAGGTGAATACCGTTCACCACCAGCATGATTTGATGAATGGGCAGTGAGAGTTCTGGATCGGGATTGGGAGAGACCTCGACTCCAATATTGTCTGCGCCGACTAACATCGGGTCTTGTTTGGCAAGCCACTCGGCGGCGGCAACTCCAATGCCGGGACAGCCTTTGGCATAGCGGGCATTGTCTTTGCCCCAGAGCTTGCCCCACCCCGTGTGCAGTATGACGGCGTCGCCGACCTGCAACTTCAGATTTTGTTTGGCAAGCGCCTGTTTGATGTCCTCGACGGTAATTTCGTAAGTGTCTGGTAGGATCTCCACGCCTTTCAATCCGGCGATGTCAATCAACACGCCGCGGACAATCAGCGCTCCGACGTTTTCGACGCCTAGCTTTTCAAACCCGTTGCGTGTCCCCGCATCCCCTACCTTGAAGCAGTTGTACATGCTGTCGCCAATTGTCTGGTGCGCAAACCCGTCGAACTGAGTGCCTACCTGGCCAATTTCGCCAACGACCAACTCTTCGTTGCTACCGCGGCGGTTCGACTGAGGGTTCATGAAGGTGCGTTTGGTATGCACGTCGAAGCGCCGCGTGCCAAAGAACGGCATTGAAGAGTTGAGTACGTGGCCCAGTTCGATCACCTCACCGGACCGGATCAGCTTAACGGCCCGCAACACGGTTTCGGGTTTCATGTGGTTGCCGGATCCCCGCTGATCGCCGACACCCCACTTCGCGGGACAGCGCTGAGTGTCAGTTGGCGGCTGCCACGACTGAGCCTGAACCGCATTTCCTGCAAGAACGAACGCCGATGCGATGGCGATGAATGCGCTGAAGTTGGTAATGCATCGCACGTTGAGTCCTCCTGGTTTTGACGCTTCCTTTGACATATCTACAGGCCCTCGCGACAGGCGATCTCAACGTTCTTGAGATCGAACACTGTCATTCGGCACTGAGGCTGTTCATCGCCTCGGCACTTTTGTTGGTATTTGGGTTCATCGGATAGCCAGTCCCTTGCTCGGATTGAGCTCCCGCGGCCTGGCTTTCCGCGGTTCGTTAGAACGCGTGAAGTTGGACAAACTTGATGAAGTTCTCAATTGTCCATGGCGCTCAGTGGGTCAGTCCGATTCGTTGAATGAGAGATGCAAATCGCGGATCCGAGTGAAGGCTCTCAAAGACGGGAGTCGTGTTGAGAAAGATCATTTGGCTTTCGCGCTCGTCATAGGCTGCTTCGAGCCACTTCAATGCTTGATCTGTGTCTCCCAGGCAGGTGTATATTCGCGCCAGCCTGTGCGGCCTGACGTGTCCTTGTTTCATCTGCTCCTGTGCGAGCTCCAGCTCCTTCTGCCAGAATCCTCTCATCCCAAACTCTGAGTAACTCCGTTTGAACTCAGCTATTGTTTCTGGTTTGGCTCCTGACAGAGCACGCGCCACAAGGAATTCCTCGAATGCCGGTTCGGGCATTACTTTTTTGTCAAGCACCGTTGCCAGATCATTGTGCGCCAGCGCGAGATTTGGTTCCAACTGACTCGCTTCATCAACTCGTCCTTCCGCAACGCTGAATCGATTCCATCAACCGCGTCGTTTCATTGTGTGCAGCGAATGAATCGATGGCGTTCTTCGACCCAGGCCTAAGGAACCATTCCCAGAAAGAT
>JANNRD010000501.1:0-5413 GCA_031401095.1 Acidobacteriota bacterium | reverse complement strand
GGCCGGTTTCAGGGATCATGCGAACTTCACGGACTCCAACCCCTCGTTCCAAAGCGAGCCTCTGCCACGGCGCGACATTGGCGTGGTGATCCAACTCGGTGACGACTATCTCATCATCCGGACCCCAGGTCCGACCAAGCCCTCGAGCCACATGGAACGTCAGTGTCGTCATGTTGGCGCCGAAGACTATCTCGGACGGAGATGAGTTGAAGAGATCGGCCATGGCTTCACGGCCCGCCCGGATGATTGCGTCTGTCTCTGCGCTCGTCGGATAGTTCCAATGCGTGTTTGCGTTGTGATGGAACAGATAGTTGCTGACCGCATCGGCAACCAGACGAGGGACTTGTGTTCCTCCAGGTCCGTCGAAATAAGCGACCGGCACGCCGCCGTGAACACGGGCCAGCGCGGGGAATTGCTTCCGAATCGATACAGAATCGATCATAAAGAGAGAATTCAGTCCGGCCAGTCCGGCCAGTCCGGCCGTCTGGCCAGTCTGGATAGTTGTTGTCGATCACCGGGTTTCTTCCGGATCACGGCTTGCGCTTGCGTGTCGGTTCCGGCGTTGCCTTCTTGACGGGAGGCGGCTCGACGGGTGGTGGTTCAAGCGCTTCGGGCGCGACTCGCTGCAACTGCTGCGTTGCGAGCCCGGCTTCAGGTGTCTTGGCGTAGTCCTTGACGACTGCGAGCAACTGCGCGACTCCATCATCGCGCTTGTTCATCTCAAGAAGTACGAGTCCTCGCTTGAAGAGCGCCGTCGCCGTCTTGTCACCCTTTGGGTTGAGGACGCCAACCTTCTCGAGCTCGATTACCGATTCCGGGAACTTGCGTTGCGCGTAGAGTATTTCACCGATCCAGTATTGTGCATTGTCGGCCAGTTCGGAGCTCGGATAAGTCTCGACATACTGGCGAAATTCGGAAAGGGCGAGGTCGAAGTTACCACGGGAGTAGTCGGCATAGGCCGCGGCGAAGAGCTGTTCAGGGTTACCGGGTGTCAACTGCGCCATGACAGGTTGTTTTGGCAGGTCCTCGATCAGTTTGGTAAGTCGAGCGAACTGTTCCGAGAGGCGCTCGAGACGCTGATTCGTTGCTGAGAGACGTTCAGCCATGGCGCTCACCTGGGTCGCCGCCTCGCTGGTATTGGTCGAGACAGCTGATTGAGCACGGCGAATCGATGAGATGTTGTCGCTCATTTGCGTGATCAGCGTGCTCATTTCGCCGCTGCTCTTGCTCAGCGTGTCCTGCATCGTCTGGACCTGGCGCTGGAGAAGCGTCAACTCGGTCTTCATCTCTTCCACCTGCACGGCGACGCGGTCGAGCTTCAACTCGCGATCCTTCTGAGCATAGAGCGGAGTTGCGAAGGCAAATGCCAAAAGCGACAGGCTCGCGAGCGCGCGCGACAACTTTCTCATGACGATCTCCTCCCGGAGTTATTGAAGAGAGATAAAAGAGATAACGGAACAGACGGAAGTGAACGGAAGGAGCGAAAAGAAGAAAACACGATTCGTGGCCTCTTCGATTCCACTGCCGTCTGTTCTTGTTGGCTCTTTTCCTATCGCGGCTCACCGCCACGGACATAAATCGTATCCGCGCGACGATCATTTGCCCATGAAGGCGCCCTTCCGGGGCCACCCTCAGAAGCTCCCTGCGCCTTCTCAAGGCCGTAACTGATGACTTCCATGCGATTTGCGTCGACACCGAGACTGACCAGAAACTCGCGGACTGCGCGTGCGCGCCGATCACCAAGGCCGAGATTGTACTCAGCCGTGCCTCGCGGATCGCAATTTCCCTCGACGCGAAAGATGATCGACCGATTGCGTTCCAGTTGCAGCCATTCGGCGGCGCGTCTCAGCTTATCCTGTTCGGCCGTGTTCAGGTCTGAACGATCGAGTCCGAAGAAGACTGCTGGAAAGTACCGGGCGAACTCGGCGGCAATCGTCGCGTTTGGTCCGGCGCTTCCGGTGGTCCGTGGGCGATCCGCACCGCCCGGACCGGCCGGATCGGTGACGGTAATGCGTGTGCTGGCAGTGGCGGTGCCAGCATCACCGACGGCAGTTGCTGTATAGGTTGTCGAAACGCGTGGGCTGACTTCGCGTTCACCGGAGGAGGAGAGCTCTCCGATTCCGAGAATGGAAACCGTCTTCGCGTTTTCGCTGGACCAACGGAGCGTCGCGTTCTGCCCGTGCTCGATGTTGCTTGGCTCAGCGCGGAGCGTGACTGTTGGCGCTGCCGCACTGCTCGGCTTGTTTACCTTGACGGTTGCGCTGTCTCGCGCTTCCTTCTTCCCACTTTTCGCGATGACTTCGAACTTGGTCGTATCGGCTGGCGAGACCGTCTTCGCGCCGATCTTCTCGACCTTCTGCCCGTTGAGTTCGATTGTCTTGGCATTCTTTGCCTCCCAACTGACAGTCACGGGATCGCCTTGTTTCACTTCATCCCGCGAAACCTTTAACTTGACCGCAGGTGGGGCACAGCCGACAGCGAGGCCGACTGAGAGAGCAAGCAGAAAGAGCAAGGTCAGTTGCCGCTTTTGGTGAGTCATTCGTTTTTCTCTCCTGGTCTGTAGAGGGAGCCGTAGGGGCAGGGCTTGTCCCTGCCCGCCTAACGGAGCCGCAACGGGCAGGGACAAGCCCTGCCCTTACGGCTCCATTCAAAAATCCGATTGGCGCTTCACTTCGCCCATGAGGGAGATCGGCCTCCATTGCGCGTCAACTGGCGCTGTTCGCTGCCGTCGATGTGCATCGCCCAGATCTCCCACCGTCCGGTCCGACTTGATTGAAATGCCAGGTGACGGCTGTCTGGTGACCATGTCGGGCTTTCATTTCGTCCGGCACTGGTCAACCTCAGTACCTGGCCCGAAGCGACATCAGCGAGATGTACCTGAAACGTCCCACCACCGCCGTCCCATGTGAAGGCGATAAAGCGGCCGTCGGGTGACCACGAGGGCGTATCCATCTGCCCTCCCATGGCGAGGAGCGGTCGTTCGTTTCCACCAGTCGCGTCCATGACGTAAATCTGAGGTGCCCCGCCGCGATCCGAGACAAACGCGATTTCGCGGCCCGTCTTCGGATTCCAACGCGGCGAAATATTGACCGCATTGCGCGTGTTTGTCAGTCTCCTCGCTCCCGAGCCATCAGCGTTGGCGACATAGATCTCCATCGCGGTGCCATCCTTGCTCGAACTGAACGCTACCTGACCGCTTGGAGAAATCGCCGGTGATGTTGTCGTCGCGCGAAACTGTGTCGATCCGATGATCAGACCATCCTCGCTGCGGATGACGATATTAGGAGCCCCGCTGCGATAGGAAACATACGCGAGCCGCCTTCCATCAGGCGAATACGATGGAAAGAGTGCGATCGACCCGTCCCGGCTAAAGGCTCTTCCACCGAAACCGTCATAGTCCATGACGTAGATTTCACGGTTATGAACATAGGCGATCTTTGAGGTGGCGATGCCATCGATCCCGAGCAGGAGTTTAACGATCTGGTCGGCGAGCTGATGAGCCATACTTCGAGCGTCGCCACCGAGGTGCGCGTTGAGCAACTGTTGTTGTGTCTTGACGTCGAAGAGGAACCCGGTCGCATCGCTTGTCCCGGTCAGGCTGCCAAATGCCAGGTAGTCCGTTTTGACCGGTTCTTCAGCCCATTCGGCAAACTTGAGTGCCGAGGGATCGGCCAGTCGTGTCTTTGGGTAGAGGCTTTTTCCGACGAGATTTGCCACCCCCGCAAACTGCAGATCGTTCCAGAGAACCTCGTTGAAAGAGTTGACGGCGGCATCGACTCCGCTGGCCCGCGGCTGGAAATCCGCAACGGCCAGCGCCGGCCCGCTGCCGGGTGTGACGATGATCGTTCCCAACTGGCGCCGCATGTCATCGCCGGGACCTTGCGCGGGAGGTGTCTGTGGTGGTTGCGCCGGCGCCGGCACTTGTTGCTGGTCTCGGTGAGCTGATGAGGCTGTCGGCCACTGAGAGAATGCATAGGTCAGCGTGGCGACGAGGCCAAAAAATATGAGAGCTCTTTTCATCCCATCTCCGATGACGATCAGAGTCGTCATCTACTTTGGATATCTGAACCAGATGTCAGCGACCGCTTCCTCGACGCCGGCGAGAAAACCCGTCGGGAACGGAGGCAACGGGTTCGAAGTGAGCACGGCCCGCTCCGCGGCTCGGTTGACCAGATCGAACTGACTCGACTGCTTGAGGTAACCGGCGCCGACGCGGCCTCCTGAGAGTGATTGAATCCGGCCATCTCTCGAGATCCGCAGCTGAATAATGACATAGTGAGTTTGATCGGCTTGCGGAATCTGCGGAGGATTATAGTTTCTGCTCAGAATCATTTGAATGCGTCGCCCGTACTCCGAGCCTCCCGGCAAGCCCCCAGTACCTGTCGTGCCGGCAGAGTTGCCCAATCCGATGCCGCCATTGAGGACGGGCGTTGGTGACCCATAGCTGCGTCCCACTTCAACATTCGTGTTGGTGGACCGGCCCTGAAGCGGTTTGGCGGAAACGACTCGCTCGGTCTGGTTAGCGGTCGGACGATCTGTGACGATTGGTTTCTCAGCTGAGTTGACCGGTTTCTTGTCTGGTACTCTTTTCTCGTCGCGTGGCAGCACTTCGGCGTCGCGAGGTGTTTCCGGACGCTTTGTTTCGACGACTTCGTTGTTTGCCGTCGCCTCGGTCTCACCGGCAAGGGAGATGGGCCGCGGTCTTGTCAATCCCAGTTGGCTTGCACTGACAACTCCGACTTCGATTGCCGTGCCGGTTCCCCCTCCCTGACCCTCGCCAGCGGCGATGATCTCGCTCGTCAATGGGTGTTGGAAAGCGAAAATACAGGCAGCAAACACGATGACGTGAAGGACCGTTGAAAGGACCATCCCGCGCCGTAGTTCCTGCTCGGCGAACTCGCCTGTCTTGAGCGATGCTGCCTGTTCCATTACTGCTTCTTCAGAGACGGCTCGGTGACGAGACTGACGTTGGCTCTTGCGCGCTTGGCCTGATCGAGGACATAGGCGATGACGCGATAGGGAGTCTCGCCATCGCCGCGCACGTAAACACGCCGATCCGATCGATTCGCGAGCCTCTCAGCAAGTTTCTTTGGCAGATCGTTGATGTTGATGGGGCGCCCGCCATCACCGCTGTGCAACCCGCCACTCAAATAAACGGATCCTTCTTTATCGATGGTCACGATTAATGCTTCGGGAGTCTGCTCACGCGATTCGGCTTCGCGAGTCTTGGGTAGGTTGACCTGAATACCGGTTTGAAGGATTGGCGCCGTGATCATAAAGATGACAAGGAGGACCAGCATGACATCGACAAGGGGTGTCACGTTGATCTCTGCCATCGCCGTCTGAGTGCGACCGTTGCGCGTTGTAAAAGCCATAGCGAGGAGACCGTTCTCTAAAGCTGGAACAAGCCGAC
>JANNRD010000500.1:0-6591 GCA_031401095.1 Acidobacteriota bacterium | reverse complement strand
GCCCGTCGGCTGGTGAAGTCGGTCTCAACGCAAAACTATGCGGTTTACAACGTTTCATCGGGTGCGCCAAATGGGACTTACATGTCCATGCGAGCGATCAAGTCTCTTGGCGCACCCGATGAAACGTTGTAAACCGCATAGTTTTGCGTTGAGACCGACTTCACCAGCCGACGGGCCTCGATGAACTCCGCGCCGTGACCTGGTCGAACGCGATAGGTCGTGATCACGAAATATCTCATGACCGCGATCAGATCCGAACCGGGTCGGCTGATCTCTTCATTGAGCGATAGCATGAGCGTCCTGGTATTGCTCAGATGGGCGCCGTCCTCCTCGGAAAGGTTGTTGAGTTCAGCAGTCAGAGCCGCATTCTTGTCGACGGCGGCATCCGCTTTCTCAACCGAAGCGTATGAGGGGTGAGGCTCGAGGAAAAGCGCCTCGTTGGCGCCCGAGACGCTGCGCAGGGCGAGGTAGTAGTTCGTCGTGCCAGCCTTGCCGAATGCCTTTGGCCAGCCGGCCTCTGTCTTGACGTGAGCGGCGCCCTTCCCGGGTTTGACTTCCTCCCGGTAGATGCGGATAACCTTCGGCAGCGCGCCGGGCTGCGCGGGAGCAGTCTGCGCGAAGACGGACGCTCCGGCGACGAGACAGACTGCGATGATCGACAATACAAATCTTTTCATTTGTTGACCTCCTGGGGATTTGGGGTTAAAGGCTAGGAAAAATGCGAATCAGACGAAACTGCGGGCCCAGTGGGCCGAATCATCCGCTCAGCAGCGAGACTCTACTTCCTTTGCCGAGGCGTTGTCAAATTAGCGGGTCCAAATCGGGCTGCAGCACCCCAATCGCGCCACATGTTTGACACCTAGTGAAATAATGTGCTAATTGTTTCGGCTGGCTTGGAGCCGGGTTTGGGCTGGGGTTGAACGGGTCCGAGGGCCGGTTACTGCGAGTACAGGTGACCGGGTGGGTTGTCGAATTTGAGGGAGATGATGTGGTAAGTCCTGCGCTGGTGATCATGGCATCGGGAAGCAGCATCCTCAGTGTTGATGGATCGTTTCTCTTTATCTTCCTCCTCATCATTTGCCTCATCTTTGTTCTCAACCGGACGCTCTTTCGACCGATTACAAAGATTCTTGAGGAGCGTGAACGTCTCGGTCTCGGCCGCAGCATCGAGGCCCAACGCATGCTCAAGCAGAGTGACGAACGCGCGCGCAATTATGAGTCACAGATTCGCGCCGCTCGCTCCGCCGCCTATCAGCAGCTCGAGGCGCGACGACGTGAGCTGAAGTCGCAACGGCAACAGCTTCTGACACAGGCCAGGAGGGAGGCGGAAGCGCAGATCGCCGCCGCCCGCCAGGAGATTGCCGACCAATCCACGAGTGCCCGGACGACACTCGAGCGCGATGCACACGGAATGGCTGCGAGCATCTCGTTCCAGCTTCTCAGACGGCCGGTCGCACCAGGAGGGATCGACGCTTCATGATTGCGCTAGCTCAGTTCGTCGGACCTTTATTGATCGCGCAGCCGTCCATGATTCTCCTCACCGAGGGCCTCAATCCCGCGATCCCAAAGGCGATCAATCTGATCATCTTTGCGTTGGTTCTTTTTTACCTGCTACGCAAGCCGACGCGTGAGTTCTTTACCAATCGCCTGCGCGAGGTGCGGACAACTCTTGAGCGAGCAGCCAGGGACCGCGAAGAGGCGACGAGGAAACTGGCGGAGATCGATGCCCGCCTGGCGCGCCTCGATGTTGATCTGGCTGAGATCAAGGCCCAGGGCGATCGCGAAGCTGAAGCCGAGCAGACTCGCCTCACGACCGATGCCGCGGCTGATGCGGATAGACTGCGTCTTTTGGCGCATCGTGAGATTGAAGCGGCAAAACAGACCGCGCTCGCCGAGCTTCGTCAATTCACCGCCGAAAAGTCGGTCGATCTCGCCGAACAGATCATTCGCCGCGAGCTGACGCCGGATGACGACCGACGCCTGGTCGAAGCGGGTGCGGAATTTGAACGAGTGAAAAGGGATACCTGAGACGTCCCTGTCGTATTGACCAAATATGGGCCTACAAACGATAGCCAGCCGATACGCCCGCGCTCTTGCTGATGTCACGATCGAGCGCAACGAAAGCCACCGGGTTCTCACCGAACTCGAGCGCTTTTCAGCGACCCTGCGGGAAAACCCCGATCTGGTCGAGTTTTTTGAGAGCCCGGTAGTGCAGGTTGAACGAAAGAGGGACGTCCTCGCCGCGGTTCTCAAGGGGAGCGACCTCCTCGCGACGACCATGAACTTTCTTCAATTGCTCCTCGAGAATTACCGCTTGCACCGGCTCGAGGTCATGCTTCACAGTTTCGAGCGTGAGCTCGATGCCCGGGCAGGCATCCTCTCTGCGGAAGTGACCACCGCACGAACAATGGGCGGTCCCGAGCAGGAACGTCTTCGCGAGAAGCTCCGGACCGCAACCGGTCAGGAAGTTCGTTTGAAGTTTGCGACAGACCCTGAGGTCATCGGCGGTGTCGTGACGCGCATCGGGAGCACGGTCTACGATGGTTCGATCAGAAGTCAATTGGCGCAGCTCAAGCAGCAGCTTGCGCGCGCGAAATAGTTTCGACAACGCGTCGTGTGGGGCTCTTCCTCAGACCCACGTCAGCGCGCACGAAGCACGAAGGAAGATAGTTCGGTCTTTGGAGCGAATATGGCAGATGAGATCAAGGCAGATGAGATCAGTAGAATCATCAAACAGCAGATTGCCAGTTTCAGCACTGGCGTGACGGTCAGCGAAACTGGAACCGTGCTGACCGTCGGTGACGGAATCGCAGAGGTTTACGGCCTCGAAAAGGTCATGGCCAATGAACTGCTTGACTTTGGCAAAGGCGCCTTTGGTCTCGCGCTCAATCTTGAGGAAGACCGCGTCGGTGTCGTCCTGCTCGGCGATTACCTCGGTATCGAACAGGGAGACACCGTCAAGCGCACCAAACGAATCATCGAAGTCCCGGTCGGGGATGCGATGATTGGCCGCGTCGTCAATGCGCTCGGCGAACCGCTCGATGGCAAGGGACCGATCCTGACTGAAGGGTCTAATCCCATCGAACGCATCGCGCCTGGCATTGCCGATCGGCAGCCGGTGAAGGAGCCGCTCCAGACCGGGCTCAAGGCCATCGATTCGATGGTTCCGATCGGCCGTGGGCAGCGCGAGCTGATCATCGGTGACCGCCAGACGGGAAAGACAGCGGTCGCGATCGATACAATCATCAACCAACGTGGCCAGGATGTCATTTGCATCTACGTCGCCATCGGTCAGAAAGCCTCAACCGTCGCCAACGTTCAGGCGACCCTCGAGAAGTTCAACGCCATGGACTACACGGTCATCGTCGCGGCGACGGCGGCAGAGCCGGCAGCGATGCAATACATCGCACCTTATGCTGGCTGCGCGATCGGTGAGTACTTCATGGACGCTGGTAAGGCGGTACTCTGCATCTACGATGACCTCTCGAAGCATGCGGTCGCCTACCGCGAGATGAGCCTCCTTCTGCGCCGTCCGCCCGGACGCGAGGCATATCCGGGCGACGTCTTCTATCTCCACTCGCGGCTGCTTGAACGCGCCTCAAAGTACAGCGACGAGAAGGGCGGAGGATCGCTGACGGCACTGCCGATCATCGAGACCCAGGCGGGTGACATTTCAGCGTACATCCCGACCAACGTCATTTCGATCACGGACGGACAGATCTTCCTTGAGTCCGATCTCTTCAATGCTGGTACGAGACCAGCGATCAACGTCGGAAACTCGGTCAGTCGAGTTGGCGGCAATGCGCAGATCAAGGCCATGAAGCAAGTCGCCGGGACGCTGCGTCTCGACCTGGCTCAGTATCGAGCACTCGCCGCGTTTGCGATGTTCGCCTCGGATCTCGATCCCGCATCGCAGCGGCAGCTTTCGCGCGGTCAGCGCCTGACCGAGATACTCAATCAGGACCAGTTTGTGCCGCTCTCGGTCGAAGAGCAGGTGGTCTCGATCTGGGCTGCCTCGAATGGCTTCGTTGACGATCTCGCGGTCAGCCAGGTGCGCGCATTTGAGGCCGCTCTCATGACCTACATGAACAGCACCGGGAGTCATCTCCTCAAGGCCGTCCGCGAGAAGAAAACACTTGATAGCGAACTGACCAAACAGCTGCAGTTGGCCGTCAAGGAGTTCAAGGATCGCTTTCTTGCGCAGGCCAGTGGGGCCGCAGCCTAGAAGATGTCCGATCTGGCGTGAAGATGCCCAATCTGCCTGGAATATGCCCAATCTGCCTAGTATATGCCCAATCTGAAGGATCTTAGACGCCGTGTTCGCGCGGTGCAAAGCACTCGGCAAATCACCAAGGCCCTGAAAATGGTCTCATCGGCGAAGCTGCGTCGGGCCAAGGATCGCGTCGTTGCTGCCCGGCCGTATGCCGACAAGATGACCCGGGTATTTGATGATCTCAACCTGCGCGCGCCGGATTATCGACACCCTTTACTCGCCTTACGAGGGGGCGAGGAAGAGGGCAGGGGCCGCGAGCGACTGTTGCTGGTGCTGATCATAGGGGACAAGGGTCTCTGTGGGGGATTCAACACGAACCTCATCAAGGCGGCCCGGAACTTCCTCCACGAGCACGAGAAGGACGACGTTGAATTGGTGGTGGTTGGACGGAAGGGCGTGGATTTCTTTCGTCGTCGACCAGTCACCATCCGGCGGCAGTACCTCAATGTCACAGCCAGCGGGTTGGTCAATTTCGCGGATGCGCGGAAGATCGCCGACGAAGTGATCGAGGATTTCGTCTCGACGGAGAATCCATTTGACCGGGTCTTTCTGGCCTACAGCGTCTTCAAATCCGCGCTCTCGAGTACCCCCGTCACTGAGCAGCTCCTACCTGTTGGACGTTCCGGTGGAGTCGATCCCGGCTCTTCATCTGCGCCGTCAGAGGTCTTGGTCGACTATATCTATGAACAAGGGCCGGAAGAGGTCTTCGGGAAGCTGCTTCCAAATCTGATTCTGACGAGAGTCTACCGTGCTCTGCTCGAATCCGTCGCTTCCGAGACAGGCTCGCGCATGACCGCGATGGAGGCGGCGACAAAGAACGCCGACGAGGTAATCGCCAAGCTGACACTGACGATGAACCGGGTGCGCCAGGCGGCGATCACACGCGAGATCATCGAGGTTGTCAGTGGCGCAGAAGCGCTCTAGAACGCGTCAGTGCAGTCCAGATCCGCGACAACAGTCATTGGGTATTGGCTCCCGCCGACCATTTGGATGGCCGTCATCTTCTGGTTTTCTACCGATCGCTTCTCAGGTTCGAACACAAGCTCAATTCTCGAACAACTGCTCAGGGCCTTTGGCGTTGTGCTTCAGCCGGAGACTCTCTCCCTTGTTCATGTGCTTGTCCGCAAGCTTGCACACCTGACCGCGTATGCGGTTCTGGCGCTCTTGCTCTATCGTGCAGTTCGCTCCGGATCGACAATGCAATGGCAGCTCAAATGGGCGGTTTCAGCTTTCCTGATTTCCGCCGCGTATGCGCTTCTTGACGAATACCATCAATCGCTGTCGACGCAGAGAATCGCCTCCGTGGGTGACAGCTTGCTGGATATGATCGGAAGTCTCGGAGCCCTGGCGTGGAGAAGAATCAGTTCGAGTAGTCAGCCGGTTCGAATTGGAGGGACCGGACAGGAGAAGTGACTATCCGTTGCCCGTTGAAGCAGAGTTCGATGCGGAGACCAACACCAAGCCAACCCATCTTGAGCATGCACCCGCCAAACGTCGAACCAGAGACGGTTGCCTCAATCGGCTCTGCGAAGTAGCGTCCGCCCTGGACGAGTGCTTTACCGGTCTCAGGCTCGATGACAAAGATGTAGTACTCGCTGTTGAGTGTTCTCACGCGGATAGTATCGAACGGGGAAAGAAACCGCAGTGCAATGCCGTCGCAGGAACTCAATTCGGCAAAGCCATCGAGCGAGCAGTGCCTCGGGATCGAATGTAGCTGGCTCTCTCTCATGCCTTCCGTCCTCGTCGGCCCCATAGTCACCATCCTGCTGCCCGAAGCCTCTTCCTCGCGTTCCTGTCCTGGCGCGCGAATGATCCCGGACGCCTTGCTGAACTGAGTATCCCGCAGACATTTGCAGGGGTCAAGAGCCATTCAAGACACAGTTGTGGACGCGATTTCGGTAGATTGCTCCTTTTGCTTGCACGCTCTGAGCGCAGGTCGCAAGATCGATACATGACTGCAGACAAGTTTCGAAGGATAGCCCTCAGTCTTCCAGAAGCGTCCGAGGGGGCGCACATGGGTCACCCGGATTTCCGCGTAGGCGGCAAGATATTCGCTACTTTGGGGCCGAACGCGGACGTCGGCATGGTGAAGTTGAATCTCGATCAGCAGAGGTGGCTGGTGAGCACTGCGCTGTCGCTGAGCGACGACGTGAGCCTAGCCCGGCGTTTCAACGCCGGGTAACGGGATGTCTTGATTGTCTGCGTCGCCTCAGCGACGCAGTGACCGGCGATCACGCGCTTGAAGAACCTTCTTCGGTCGATCGCCGCTGAAGCGGCTATGAAGGAGAGGGGCACCGAACCCGGCGTTGAAACGCCGG
>JANNRD010000499.1:0-1935 GCA_031401095.1 Acidobacteriota bacterium | reverse complement strand
AGAGTAACCCCGCGAGTCTCGGCCACAATTTACCTGTCAGCGACTATGTTTAGCGACTATGTTTTCTGAGGTCTTCCTGGACAAACGATGAGCCGACCAGAAAGCTGGGAACCCTCTGGTCGGCTCTAAACTGCTGATGTCCTCACCTCATCAACAGTCGGACTGTCCTTAAATTTGCTACAACGGACTATCGCTTGTCAAGCTTCTTGATAAAGTGTTGCTAATACAGGAGTTGCGAGGGCAAGAAATGGCCCTCAATCTTCCTTGACGATTTGCAGGCGATCGAGGCGGCTAAGCAGGGCCCTGACGGCAGCGTCAAGTGCTGCCAAGTCCTTCGATTCAAGCGTCAACTTGACTCGAAATTCCGGGGTTGCGAAGTTGGGATAGGACCCGATGGCGACTTGTGGAAACCGGCGAACGACGTCATTCAACCGGTCTGCGATATCGAATTCGTCCTCGAGCGTGAGGACCGTACGCAAGTGGAACGGCGCGACCCGAAACCGCTCGCGGATCGCGAGGAACTTGCGTCGGAAGAGTTCAGGTACCCCGGGAAGGATGTAGACATTCCGGCAAAGAAGGACAGGCCAGCGCATATCCGGCGCTTCGATGAGCTCTGATCCTTGCGGAATGTTGGCCATCGCCAGTCGCGACTCCTCAGCCTCGGCTCCGAAATGACTCCGAATCTGTGCTTCAAGAAGTGGATGCCGTACGACCTCGACGTCGAAGGCTCGCGCGATACCAGAGATCGTCACGTCGTCGTGCGTCGGTCCCACTCCGCCGGAGGTGAAGAGAAAATCGACGCGCGTTGAAAGATCGCGGACCTCGGCAGCCACCTCATCGATGACATCGGGAATGACGTGTATGCAGCGGAGCGCGACTCCAAGTTCGCGCAGTTCGCCGATCAGCAGCCGCGCATTCAGATCATCGGTCTTGCCACTGAGGATTTCATCGCCGATCACAATGATCGCCGCCGTCGGGACTTCCATTCACCTATCATAGCGATTGTCAGACAGGGCAGGCAAGCCAGCTGTTGCCTTACCCGCTGGTCGTGGAATTTCGACCGAGGGCAAGAAACGCGGCGATTGCTGCAAGCTGCACCTCTCGCAGCGCGACCTCATGTTTTCTGGCGGCCACCAGGCAATCATCGAACTCGGGTGCGTGATTGACCATCTGGTGATCTCGATCGCGAGCGATCTTGATCCGGATCTCACCGTACGGGGTCACTACCGGGACGTGAGAGCGTTGCAAGACCACGCGCTGCTCGAGCCGGTACCGGACGCCGAGGGTTGTCGTCTCGCGAAAGAGAATGTCGCACAATCTGGCCTGATCCGTTGGTTTGGCAAGAACGGTCAACAAGACACCCGGTCGGTTCTTCTTCATTTGAACTGGAGTGTAGAAAACGTCAAGCGCACCCTCAATCAACAACCGATCGAGCAGATATCCGAACACCTGCGGGTTGAGATCGTCGATGTTGGTTTCGATAACGGTCACCAGTGTCGGAGTTGCCGCCTCAGCCTCGCTCCCGACGAATACTCGCAGCACATTGGGAAAGCCCTGGTACTGGCGTGTTCCGGCACCGTAGCCGGTTGCCTCAAGGACCAACTCCGGGAGAGGGCCAAAGTACTCGGCGATCGAGGAAACGATTGCGGCTCCAGTCGGTGTCACGAGCTCACCCCTGATCGTTCCTGAGTAGATTGGGATTCCGCGAAGAATTTCTGCGGTGGCCGGTCCCGGAACCGGGTAGGTTCCGTGAGCGCACTCGAACGTCCCGGAACCGACGTGCAGGGCCGAGCAGCCGACACGTTCGACCTTCAGCATCTCGAGGCAGATCGATGCCCCAACGATATCGATGATCGAATCAATGGCGCCAACCTCGTGAAATTCCACTGTCTCGATCGGGACGTTGTGCACCTTCGCTTCAGCCTTGCCAAGTCG
>JANNRD010000498.1:0-11548 GCA_031401095.1 Acidobacteriota bacterium | reverse complement strand
TCTTGCGATCAGGATTAGGAGCTATGTAACGTCCAGAGTACAGGCTTCCGCCTGCGTTTCCTTGGCCGTGGCAGAGCTGGCAGGCTGAAGCCTGTACTCTGAACCTGTTTCGCCTTCGCCGTCATTGCAGTGGAGTCGTCGGCCTCATCCCCTTCCGATCCGCATTCCGTAGAATGACCGCCAGACAAAGAACGCCGAGATCAGGAAGAAGGTCGCAGCCAGAGCGTGGCTCAGACTCGCCCCCGCATCGTGTGTCAGCTTGACCGCCAACTCCACCGCCAGCAGACCAAACAGCGTCGTAAACTTGATCACCGGATTCAACGCGACCGATGAGGTATCCTTGAACGGGTCTCCCACCGTATCCCCCACCACCGCCGCATCGTGCAACGGCGTCCCCTTTTGTTTGAGCTCCACCTCGACGATCTTCTTGGCGTTGTCCCAAGCTCCGCCCGCGTTCGCCATGAAAATCGCCTGGTATAGACCTAAGATCGCATTCGATATAATTTAGCCGATAAATAAGAACGGCTCGACAAACGCAAATGCCAGCGTCGAAAAGAAGACCGTCAGGAAGATGTTGAACATCCCCTTCTGCGCATACTGCGTGCAGATCTCAACGACCTTCTTGCTGTCTTCAACCGATGCCCTCTCGACTCCATCAAGCTTGATGTTCGCCTTGATAAACTCGACCGCCCGGTAGGCCCCGGTCGTCACCGCCTGGATTGAAGCACCAGTAAACCAGTAGATCACCGCCCCACCGGTGATCAACCCAAGTACGAATGGCGCGTGCAGCAACGAGAGGTTCTCCTGATCCTTCGTCAACCCCTCGGTCAACGCCATGATGATCGAGAAGATCATCGTTGTCGCACCCACCACCGCGGTCCCGATGAGAACAGGTTTCGCCGTTGCCTTGAAGGTATTACCGGCTCCATCATTCTCTTCCAACAGGTGCTTGGCTCGCTCGAAGTTGATCGTCATGCCGAAATCCTTCTTTAATTCGGCCGCGATGTCAGGCAGCTGCTCGATGAGCGATAGCTCGTAAACCGACTGCGCGTTGTCCGTCACTGGTCCATACGAGTCGACCGCGATCGTCACGGGACCCATTCCCAGAAAGCCGAACGCCACCAATCCAAAAGCAAAAACCGGCTCCGCGACCATCAGCTCGCCGAGCCCAAGACCGCTGAAGAAGTAGGCGACCGACATCAGCCCAACGATGCTCAAACCAATCCAGTATGCAGAGAAATTGCCCGCAACAAGTCCAGAGAGGATGTTGAGGGATGCCCCGCCCTCTCTCGATGAAGAGACAACCTCTGCCACATGTCGTGATTCAGTCGAAGTAAAGGACTTGACTAGTTCCGGAATAATCGCGCCCGCCAGCGTCCCACAGGAAATGATCGAGGAAAGCTTCCACCAGAGAGACGCATCATTGGCAAGCACCGGAACGATAAGGTAGGAGACGACATATGTCAGCCCGACCGAGACGATCGAGGTGATCCAGACAAGACGCGTCAAGGGCGTCTCGAAGTTCATCTTCTCGGCCTTCGCATAGGTCGACCTTGTGAGAGTCGCGCTGATAAAGTACGAAGCCGCCGATGCGATTACCATGACGACGCGCATGACGAAGAGCCAGACGAGCAGTTGGACCTGGATGACCGGATCCTTGACTGCAAGCAGGATGAACGAGATCAATGCGACCCCGGTGACGCCGTACGTCTCGAATCCATCAGCCGATGGCCCGACCGAGTCACCCGCATTGTCACCTGTACAGTCCGCGATGACACCGGGATTGCGCGCGTCATCTTCCTTGATCTTGAAGACGATCTTCATCAGATCCGCACCAATGTCCGCAATCTTGGTGAAAATCCCGCCGGCAATTCGCAATGCAGCCGCACCCAGACTCTCGCCAATGGCGAAGCCAATGAAACAGGGGCCGGCGTAATCTCCCGGAATGAAAAGGAGAATGCAGAGCATGATCAGGAGCTCAACCGAAATGAGCATCATGCCAATGCTCATCCCTGCCTTGAGCGGAATCTCATGGATCGGGAATGGTCTGCCCTCAAGACTGGCAAAGGCAGTTCGCGAATTGGCGAAGGTGTTGACTCGAATGCCAAACCAGGCGACACCGTAGCTGCCCGCAATCCCGACGAGACTGAAGAAGAGAATGATGAGGACCCGGAACGCCTCGAACTGCAAGAGAAGGCCATAGTAGAGCGTGATGATGACGGCGATAAAGGCTTCGAGGATGAGAATGAACTTGCCCTGAGTGACGAGGTAGGTCTTGCACGTCTCATAGATCAGTTCAGATATCTCAAGCATCGACCGGTGGACGGGCAGCTTCTTGAGCTGCAGGTAAATCGCCAGGCCAAATCCCAGGCCAAGAAAGCAGACAAGAATGCCGCCCATGAGAAGCGATCTGCCATTAATCCCGAGAAAATAGACTTGCGCCAGATCCGGCAGCTTGAGATTCGCCTCGCCGCCCGGCTGATGTGTGCTCGTCGCGGCCTGCGCCAACGCCGTTGTCGCGCTCAACAGCAACAGCGCAACCGCGGTCCCGGCTCTCCTGACCTGGCTTCCACAATGCCCCAGAGCGGCCATGAACACACAAATAGTGATGCCAATAACAAGAATAGTCATAGGTGATGCCTCAATGGTTGAATTGGACTCCCAAACCGGTACGCTCCGAAAGGAGGAGGATTATAGACGAAATCCCAACTACGCGGAAGGTCGCTCGTTGCCTAAATCTGCGCGATCGATGGTGAGGCCAAAAGAGACCACCTTGCGGCCAGCACGCATTCCAAAAGAGGCCGGTTTCTCGTCGTTCGCCCCTCAGGCTTGATTCCTCTGCTCTTCTTCGTCGATTATTTCTCTATGCGGCGTGTTTTATTCCAGCTTGCGTCTCTCGCGCTGACGGCGACTCTCGTCAACGCCCAAAGCGGCCGTGGCCGTCAACCTTCGCCACCCCCGCCGAGAACGACGCCAAAACCGGGAGCGCCAGCCCCCGCTCCTCCGGGAGTCGCTGATGGCGGTCGCCTCGTCCGTCAGGACGTAGATGGCGCGACAACCCGCTTTGTTCTGCGCAACGGCCTGACGATCATCATTCGTGAACGTCACTCCCAACCCCTTGTCGCGGTCACCACCTATGTCAAAGCCGGCGCGCTCAATGAGACCGATTCGGAAGCAGGTCTCGCGCAACTGACGGGGAGGATGATGCTCAGGGGCACGACCAAGCTCGCCAAGGGCCTCCTCGAAAGGGAGGTGCTTCGTCTTGGAGGCCTTCTGCAGACCGAGGTCGCGTTCGACCACAGCACCTTCAGGGTCGTCGCTCCCGCCGAGAGCCTCTCGAAGGTACTCGAACTGCAGGCAGATTTACTTCAGAATCCGGCCTTTGCCGCATCGGAATTGAAGAGAGCCTCGATCGAGGTCCTTCGAGACGGCCGTCGCTTCGATGATCGGTTGGCAGACGCATCGGTCGAACGTCTGCTCCCTACCGCTTTCACTACTCACCGATTGAAGCGAGGGCGCTTCGGCACCGAGGTCTCACTTGCCGCATTGACGCGTGCGCAGGTGCTGTCCTTTTATCAAGCAAACTACCAGCCACAGAACACGATCATCTCGATTGCCGGAGATGTGTTTTCCGCTCAGACAATCCTCCCGATCCAGCAGATGTTTGGCGGCTGGACCCGAGGCCTTGCAGCGCCAGCAATTGCTCCAGTCGAGGAGCCGCCTCAGGATAAGCTGCGATACGCCAACGCTCGCGCCGATATCGGCCGAACCATGGTCACGGTGGGGTATCGAGTCCCCTCACTCTCGGCCACTGCTGAAGGCCTGAAAGAACGGGCGACGTTTGAGATGCTTGCGGCAGTGCTCGGTCTGGGTCAGGGCTCGCGGCTCGTTCAGGTGCTTCGCGAGGGAGGGCGACTCCCGACCGAGGCCAAAGAGAAAGGCGATCTCTCTGGCTTGATCACGCGCGTCTCTTGTGAGTATCGAAACTGGCCCGGAGCGGCTTTGCTGATCGTCCAGTTGACAACCGATCCGGCTCGAATCGACCGCGCAGAGGCCGAGTACTTTCGAGAGATCGAACGGTTTAAGCGCGAAGTGATTGGCGAAGGCGAGTTGCAGCGCGCCCGCTACCTGCTCGAGAAGCGTTTATATGATGTACAGTCTCGCGTTGAGCAGGAAGCGGATTTGCTGGCCTTCTACCAGGCTCGACTCGGTGAGTCTCGCTTGATTGATGCCTATTTGACCCAGCTTGCGGCTGTCACACCGGCCGACATCCAGCGGGCCGCGGCAAGATACATGACCATGACAAACACCTCGATTCTCGAGGTGGAACCGGTGCAGGCGATACCGCGAACGTTTGGTAGTGAGACCTTCGCCGAGACGATGAGCATTTTTGCCCCGACGCTAAACCAGCCCGTCAAGCCGGAAGAGGTCAAGTCAGCGATCGCGCTGCGCGTCTTCAAACAGGGAGTCGACCGCGGCGGAGTGACTGAGGGGCGGAATGTGATCATTGCAGAAGCCCCACTTCCCGTGAGGGACTTCTCCATCCTGCGTGGCGCCCGCGCTTTTGTGCGGGAGGATCGTTCGCAGTCCAAGCTCGTCATCGGCATTTTCTTTCAAGGTGGCCGGTTGGTAGAAGATCAGGCGACAAGCGGGCTCACCGAGTTGATGTTGCGCGCAATGCTCAAGAGCACAACGACGAAAAAGGGTGATCTCATCGCGCACGAAGCGGAAAGCCTCGGTGGTGAGATCGCGATCGTCAACGAGCCCGACTTCTTCGGTCTGACGATCGATGTTCTGTCGCGCAATGCGGAGCAGGTGACGCGCCTCGCATTGGACATTCTCGAGAATCCGTTCTTTGAGAAGGGCGAGTTGATTCGCGAGCGCGAACGGTTGCTCGCTGATCAGTTGGTTCGACGCGATGACATCGGCGAAAGAGCAGAGGAGTTGATGTTGTCTTCTCTCTATCCCGCCCATCCATACGGTCTCCCCCGCCTGGGTGTCGTCGAAGTGATCAAAGCGGCAAATGAAGAACAACTCACCGCCTGGTATTCAAAGACGATTCAACGACAGTTGCCCATGGTGGTTATTGTCGGTGACACGGACGGGTCGGCGTTGGTTTCGCGCATCTTTTCCGATGGCTTCAAACGCGGTGAACTGGAGAAGACGCTCAAGGTTAGTCTTCCTGGTCTAACCTCGGCGCCTCAGCCCGAGACCGAGACGCGAGACCGGCGTCAAACAGCACAGTCGATCGGAGTCCGCGCTCCGGCCGGCCAGTCCAATGACATTTTTGCCCTTTCCATACTTGCGCCCTTCGTGTCTGTCCGTGGTCGACAGGTTGTTGATGATGATGTCTCGACGATCAATGACTGGCGACTCGCGTCAGGGACCTTCTTTGCCAACGTGCGGTCAGAGCCCGCAGCCGAAAACTCGGCGCGCGTCGCTCTTCTCGCAGAGCTGGCTAAGATCGGAAGCACCCCACCAACAGGTGATGACTTCGACCTTGCACGCAATGCAGCGATCGGTTCATATGCCGTCCGTCTTGAAGGTCACGTCGACCGCGCGCTTGAATACGCACGCGCGGTCATTGCCGGCCGCAAGGCCGCGGACGTCGACGCACAACCCGACTTCGTCAGGAGCGTCAGATTGGCAGACGTCAAGCGGGTAGCCGAAGCAGTCCTTAAGACCACGCAGAACGGCGTCGGCATCGTCCGTGGGAAATAAGGGAGAAGACTCAGAACGAATGGTTGTGAGGATGCTTTACCCACTTCACGCATCGTTTGAGCCCCCGGCTTCCTTCGCGTCTTTTCGCGTTCTTCGCGTCCTTCGCGTGAGTCTTCTCCCTACCATGGTGAGGGGCGCTCTTCGAAGCGAATGCACCTGTTTTATCGGCTCATGATCTTATGTCAGTAGGTGAGAGCGTATTACGTCGAGAAGGTGTCGCCAAACTGACCGGCGAGGCGCGCTATATCGACGACATCTCGTTCGACGGGATGCTTCATGGAAAGACCGTTCGCAGCCGCATCGCGCGTGGCCGCATCAAGTCGATCAACTTCGATCCCGCCTTCGACTGGTCCCGCATCGTCATTGCCGACTGGCGGGACCTGCCGGGGCAGAACTACGTTGCACTCATCGAGAACGATCAACCGCTCCTTGCCGAATCGGAGATTCGACATTACGACGAGCCGATCCTTCTTCTCGCGGCCGAGAACAAAGACCTCGTCCACGAAGCCTCCCGACACGTCGTCATCGACTACGAAAGCCTGCCACCGGTGCTGACAATCGAGGACTCGCTCGGCTGCGCTCAGCTGATCTATGGAAATGACAATGTCTTCAAGCGGTTTCTGATCGAGCGCGGCGATACGAATGAGGGCTTCCGGAGCGCATATCGGATCATCGAAGGTGAGTACCGCGTCCCGCATCAGGAGCAGCTCTATATCGAGACGCAGGGGATGATCGCGATCCCGGGCGACGGTCCAATGACGGTCATGGGCTCGATGCAGTGCCCGTACTACATCCACAAAGCGCTCAAACAGCTCTTCAATCTGACTGATGAACAGACAATCGTCATCCAGACAACGACGGGAGGTGGATTTGGCGGGAAGGAGGAGTATCCATCGACGATCGCGGCTCACGCGGCACTGCTCGCGCTCAAAGCCGGCCGTCCGGTAAAACTGGTCTACGACCGTTCTGAGGATATCGCCGCAACTACGAAAAGACATCCAGGGATCATCCGCCACCGCACGGGGGTCACGCGGGACGGCGTTCTTCTTGCCAGCGAGATCGATATCACCTTCGATGGTGGAGCCTATGTGACGCTCTCGCCTGTTGTGCTTTCACGTGGAGCGATTCACGCGCTCGGACCGTATCGCTGTGAGAATGTCCGGACGACCGCTCGTGCTGTCGCGACAAATACGCCTCCAAACGGTGCCTTTCGTGGTTTCGGGGCGCCACAGGTGGCATTTGCATATGAAATGCAGATGGAGCGGATCGCCGCTGAGCTCGGGATAGACCCGCTCGAAGTGCGACGCAGGAATATGCTTCGGGAAGGGGATACAACGGCGACGGGGCAGCGTCTGACATGTAGCGTCGGGTCCGAGGAGGTGCTCGAAGCGACGATCAGACAGTCGAACTACATTCAGCGAAGAGAAGAGCTGGCGACGCAGGACTCACTGACATCACTCACCTCGAGGCGACGTGGAATCGGCCTTTCGTTTTTTTTCCACGGAGCTGGTTTCACGGGAAGTGGCGAGGCGAAGATGAAGGCGCAGGCCGCAGTCGCGATCAGCCCAGACGGTCGTGTCCAGGTTCTCTCCGGCTCGACCGAGATCGGACAGGGAACGGTGACGATCTTCTGTCAGATTGTCGGCGATGAGATCGGCGTCGATTACGACAGCATTGACGTCGTCGATCCCGACACCTCGCGAGTGCCGGATAGCGGCCCCACGGTGGCTTCCCGCACGTGCATGGTGGTTGGACGAGTCCTGCAGCTTGCCGCGCGCGAAGTGAAGCAGAAGATCATCTCCTTTACGGCCGAACGTTGTGGTCTTGCTGAAGTATCGCTGGAGGCCGGCTGGATGACCGCAGGCGGCGAGCGACTTCTCAACCTCGCGGAGGCAGCACGTGCCTATCACGCCGAACGCGGTGAGCTGCGTGCCGATGTCCGCTACGCTCCACCGTCCGGCGTGGTCTGGGACGATGAAACGTATTCGGGCGATGCCTATCCCGCCTTCTCCTGGGGTGCAGAGGTGGTTGAGGTTGAAGTTGATCTGGATACTTTCGAGACGAGGGTCCTGAAGATTACGACCGCACAGGACATTGGCCGCGCAATCAATCCAATACTGGCCGCTGGACAGATCGAGGGAGGCACTGTGCAGGCTCTCGGTTACGGTTTGCTCGAGGACATCGTCTGGGAGCGGGGGCGGGTCGTCAACAATCGGATGACGAACTACATCATTCCGACTGCACTCGACGCACCTGAGATTGAGACGATCCTGGTCGAGAAGGAGTATCCTGACGGGCCATTCGGTGCCAAAGGAGTTGGTGAGCTGCCGATGAACGGAACAGCTCCAGCGATCGCTGCCGCAGTCTTCAACGCCACCGGAGCGATGATCTGCGAAATCCCTGTGACTCCTGAGAGGTTGCTCGTCGCACTTGAAGGGAGAGCCAAACTCGAATGAAGACCAACTTCGAGGTCAATGGCAGGAACTGTGAAGTGGAATCTGCTCCGCTCAAGCGGTTGCTGGATGTCCTGCGCGAAGACCTGAGGTTGACGGGGACGAAGGAGGGCTGCGGCGAAGGTGAATGCGGCGCTTGTTCGGTGATCCTCGATGGTGAGGCCATCAACTCGTGTCTCGTTCCGATTTGCCAGGTGACCGGCTCGAGCGTGACGACCGTCGAAGGGCTGGCTCGTGATGGTCGCCTCGACCCGCTGCAACAGGCATTTCTCGAGTGCGGTGGCACGCAGTGCGGAATCTGCACACCGGGGATGCTCGTTTCGGCACGAGTCCTTCTTGATTCGAACGAAGCTCCGTCGCGGGATGAGATCAAGGAGGCGATCGCAGGAAACCTCTGCCGGTGCACTGGGTACGTCAAGATCATCGACGCAATCGAGAAGGCAGGGCAGGTGAGGTTGCGCGAGAGTGATTCATGAGTGGTCCGCGGCAGGTCTATTCCCCGACAACAATCGACGAAGCACTGGAAGTGCTCTCAGACCGCGGAAGTACGGCGCGAGTGCTCGCCGGCGGAACCGATCTCATGGTGCTCATCAACGCACGGCAGCTTGATTTCTCATCTACACTCGAAATTATCGATATCTGGCGCGTCAATGCATTGCGCGGGATAGATGATGATGGATCGTCTCTGCGGTTTGGCGCACTGACGACCTGGTCCCAGATCATTAGGTCACCACTTGCCATGGAGTTTGCACCGGCGCTTCTCGAGGCTGCGCGAACCATCGGTGCAGTTCAGATTCAGAATCGCGGGACGATTGGCGGGAATGTCATGAATGCTTCGCCAGCGGGTGATAGCCTTCCCGTGCTCGCGGCGTTTGATGCGGAGATCGAAGTCAGAAGCGTGCGCGGACTTCGTCGGATCGCGTTCAATCAGTTCTACACCGGCTATCGAAAAACGGTGCTTGAGCCCGATGAACTGTTGGTGGCAATTCGGTTGCCAAAGCTGGCGGTGGGCGAGATCTCGTTCTTCTGCAAGGTTGGCACAAGGCGGGCGCAGGCAATTTCGAAAGTGGTCATGGCGTCGCGGCTGAGGGTGGTTGATGGGTTGATTGAGACCATCTCGATTGGATTGGGCAGTGTCGCGCCGACCGTTATTCGCGCCACTCGGACGGAGGGCTTGCTCAAAGGAAAGCGCCTGAACCGGGAGATGGCGGTTCAGGCGCAACTTGAAATCGCAAAGGAAATCTCTGCGATCACTGATCTGCGGTCCACCGAGCATTATCGTCGGACGGTGACGGGCAAGCTGCTTGGGCAACTACTTCGCAAAGCTGCTTCGTTTTGAGTGCCAACGAGATACCGATCATGTGGCGAAGAGCGCCGAGGAATAAAGGCTATCTGACCGATTCCGCGATCTTGAGATTGACGGGCTCGACCCGGGAAATCTCCTCAGCTGCCTTCTTGCCTTTGACCATACTGCACCTTCCTTCGAAGACGGCGCCGTATTCGATGATCAATGCAGGGGTGTAGATATCGCCGTAGACGCGGCCGGTTGACAGTAGCTTGACGCTGGTCCGCGCGGTGATCTTCCCTTCGACGATTCCGCCGATCTCAACCGTTCCGGCTTCGACATCGGCTTTGATGTGCCCCTTCTCCATGACGAGAAGGCTCCCGGCGTCTGAATGAATTGATCCCGAGATATTCGCATCGACGCGCATGATCTCGGCAAACTTGACCTCGCCGACGATCTCTGTGCCCTCACCAAGAAAGCTGCGGAGATCGGTTGGCTGATTGCTCTGGCTCCTACCTAGTTTCATAGCATCAACTGCCTCCTTGAGAAATTCCTTCCCGGGCGCGCTCTGGCGGCGCGCTTACTGTGGACAACGAAAATTGAGCCAGGGGTCGGGGGTTGGAAACTCAATCGATATTCGGCGGTGAACCGAGATCGGTCTTGCGCATGATGATCGAGTAGACACGATCAAGATCGGATGGGGAAGCAAAAGAGATGTCGATGCTCCCACCGGAGCGACCAAGGCGTATCCTGACCTGCGTCCCGAGCAATCGTTTGAGCTTCAATTCAGCAGCGCGGATGTTAGCATCGTTCTGGACCAGTGTCGAGCTATCGACTGCCGCACGCTTCTGCGACAAATGCTTGACCGCCGCCTCTGTCTGCCGTACCGACAACTTCCGTCTGCCAATCTCCGCCGCGAGCTTTGTCTGCAGCTCCGGCGATTCCAGGGAGAGCAACGCCCGCGCATGCCCCATGGAAAGAACTTCACTTTCGATTTGCTTCTGAATAGATGCAGGTAAACGCAGTAAACGCAGATAGTTAGCTATAGATGATCGATCTTTGCCCACTTCTTCCGAGAGTTCTTCCTGGGTAGATCCAAAGGTCTCGATCAAGCGCTCGTAGGCGCGGGCTTCTTCGATCGCGTTAAGCTCTGCGCGTTGAATATTTTCGATAAGGGCTACGGCTAGCAGTCTGGTGTCTGGCAGATCGCGGACGATGGTCTGCAGCCGCTTCAGACCCGCCAGTTGTGCGGCACGCCACCGGCGTTCGCCGGCGATCAGCTGATAGCGGCCAGTGGCGGTTCGACGGACCAGAACCGGTTGCACGACGCCATTTGCTCGAATCGAACGCGCCAGATCCTCGAGCTTGGTTTGATCAAAGTTGGTGCGTGGTTGCTCGGGATTGGGCTCTATCAGGTCGATGTCCACCTCGAGCAATTCCTCCCTGGTATTCTGACGCGGCTCTCCCACAGATGAGTCCGAAAATAGGGCGCTAAGCCCCCTGCCGAGTGCCTTCCTTGTCATTTTGCATCACCTCCTTCGCCAGTTTTAGATAACTCTCAGCTCCGCGGGACTTTATATCATATAGAATGATGGGTTTACCATAGCTCGGCGCCTCTGCAAGTCGGATGTTCCTCGGGATAATCGTCGCAAAAACCTGCGCACCGAGAAAGTCGCGGAGGTCATTGACTACCTGGTTGGCAAGGTTGGTCCGCTCGTCAAACATGGTCAGGAGGAACCCCTCAATCGCCAGACTCGGGTTGGCTCCGCGGCGAATTCGCGCGAGTGTGTCCCAAAGATCTGTGACACCCTCAAGCGCGAAGTATTCGCACTGAATCGGAACGATCACTGAATCAGCGGCTGCGAGTGCATTGAGATTGAGCTGTCCGAGACTCGGTGGACAATCGATGATGATATAGGCGAACTCGTCCCTGATCGGCTGTAGTGCCTTGCGAGATTCGATCCTCCAGGGCGCCCTCGGAAACCCTGCCCGCGGCGCCCAGGCGGCGCTTCCCGTTCGGGGTGTTCGGTGTGACCGGCGCGTCCACGATCCCGCCTTCCGCGTAACCGACGTGGTCGTAGTGAGCGCC
>JANNRD010000497.1:0-2612 GCA_031401095.1 Acidobacteriota bacterium | reverse complement strand
CGTTCTTCGCGCCTTTCGCGTGAGTCTTTTCTCCCCAATCCGAAATCAAAAATCTAAAATCCAAAATCGAATCAGCTTCGCTGGAAGCCTCTTTCAATCTCTCTCGAAGATATCCGCAGGATGATTGGTCGCCCGTGCGGGCAGGTTGCCGGATTTTCAACCTTCAGTAATCCTTCGATCAGCCAGTTCAACTTCTCCGGCGCGAGAGCCATATTGATCTTGACTGCGGCACGGCAAGCCAGACTCGCGGCGATCTCCGCTCGGAGTTGATCCATCGACAACCCTCGCCTGTCCTCTTCGATCGCGTCCAGCAGCTCGAGCAGCAGTGCCTGGCCGGCTCCGGGCGACAAGACTGAAGGAACAGCCTTGATCGCAATCGTCCGACCAGAAAGTCGGCCAAGCTCGAACCCGTTCTCTTCAAGCTGACAAGCCAGCTGATCAAATGCCGCTACCTGAGCCGGCGTCAAATCCAGCGTCTCGGGGATCAGCAGCCGCTGCACTTCGATCTGCTTGCTCCTCAATGCCTGCCAGTGTTGCTCGAAGAGGATGCGTTCGTGCGCGACATGTTGATCGATCAGCAAGAGACCCGCCCGATCCGTGGCCACAATGAAGCTGTTGTGGAGTTGGCCGAGGACGCTGATTTCGTCCGGATGCAGCGTCAGGTTCTGTGCCGGTCTCAGTTGCGAGCTTGCGGAATCGGCAGGCCCGCGTCCCCCAAGACATCCAAGTCGTGAAGCCTCATGCGGGGTCTCGCCTATCTCAACCGCTATCGCGGAAGGGACCTGCGAGGGAGCTTGAAAGCTCAATTCAATGCGCTGTTGAATGGGTGCAGGAGCAGAAGCCGGTGGTGGCTCGAGATCGAACGACATTGGCTCTGTCGTCGCGGGCGGAACGAAGACGACGGGAGCCGGCCGTCCTTCGGTAAATGGTGCGCTCGAAACCGGGGACGCCCCGAACGGTGTTGCGGCGGCCCTTGTCTGGCTGATGGCAGCGCGTATTGCATCACGGACCAGGTCGTGGACAATCGCGGCCCGCACAAAGCGGATCTCGGTCTTGGCCGGATGGACGTTGACGTCGAGATCGTATGCCGGAAGCTCGACAAACAACATCGCCGAAGGAAAAGTACCCGAAGGAACCATGGCGCGATAGCCCTCCGAGAGTGCGCGGCCGAGAAGGCGATCGCGGACATACCGGTGGTTGACAAAAAAGTACTGGCTCTCTCGCGTCGTCCGTACTGCCGAGGGTGATGAGACGAAGCCGCTGACGCGCATGTCCCCGGACTGACCGGAGATCTCGATCAGACCACCGATGAACTCATCACCAAAAAGCTGGTAGGCGCGTTCCCGAAGTTCGCTCGCCGGAGAGACGCGGATACTGTCACGGCCGTTATTGGTCAGAGTGAATGATATCTGGTGATTCGCGAGAGCATAGTGAGTCACCAGATTCGCTACGTGATAGCTCTCGGTCGCCTCAGACTTAAGGAATTTTCGCCTCGCCGGGACGTTGAAGAAGACATCTCGAACCTCGAACTCGGTGCCGGGAGCGAAGGCCGTGTCGCGGACGCTGAGCATTCGTCCTCCGACGATGTCAATCTCAGTGCCAACGAGGTCCTCTGCGGTTTGAGTGCGGAGCTTCACTTTAGCGACTGAAGCAATTGAAGCGAGCGCCTCCCCCCTGAATCCAAGGGTGAGGATCGCCTCGAGATCCTCCGCTGTCTTGATCTTGCTTGTGGCGTGTCGTTCGAAGGCGAGAATGGCATCGTCTCGCATCATTCCTTCACCGTTGTCGGAGATACGGATCAGACGCCGCCCACCTGTTTCGATGGCGACGTCGATGCGTGTCGCGCCGGCGTCGATTGCATTCTCGATCAGTTCCTTGACGATGGAGGCCGGGCGCTCGACGACTTCACCCGCGGCGATCTTGTTGGCGAGACTGTCGGAGAGGACGCGAATCTTTGACATAGCGCGGCGATGATACAGCAACTCCGCCTACGCGTGATAGCAAAGGCGCAAAGAGGCAAAGCGAGGAAGAAACAACGGAACATACTGAAAAAAACGGAATGCACGGAATTTGCCCTTGCTCTTTCCGTGTGTTCCGTTTTGTTCCGTATGTTCCGTTGTTTCTCTTCCAGGCAGCGCTATTGTGCCGGGGCGGTGGCCTTGGCTTCCTTTTTGACCGTCGACTTTGAGGCCGGCTTTGGCTTTGGAGCCCAGAATGTCGGGTCGGCGGCCATGGTCTCTTTCGACAGGTAGCTCATCTCTGGGCTGAGCGCATAGATCGCAGTCTCGGCGTTCAGCACTGAGCTTGCAACCAGTTCGTTGTACTTCTTGAAGTTGTTCGGTCCAAGAAGCTCCGAGAGCGGTTTCGCGGATGGGTTCGGATCGAGTTCGCCAAGAGACTTGATCGCTCGCATGGACATGTAAGTCCCATTTGGCGCACCCGATGAAACGTTGTAAACCGCATAGTTTTGCGTTGAGACCGACTTCACCAGCCGACGGGCCTCGATGAACTCTGCGCCGTGACCTGGTCGAACGCGATAGGTGGTGATCACGAAATATCTCATGACCGCGATCAGATCCGAACCGGGTCGGCTGATCTCTTCATTGAGCGAT
>JANNRD010000496.1:0-5432 GCA_031401095.1 Acidobacteriota bacterium | reverse complement strand
CGTCTTCGCGTGAGTCTTCTGCTTCTCTTCGCCTTCGTCTCTTGTCTCGCTGAGCTGGCCGTTGAGGTGTTTTGGGTGATGAATAATGCGCGATCAAGCGATTGCTGAGTATCACGACTTACTCGTCTCGGACCAGAGTCTGACCTCAGAACTGTTCGCCCGGATGCGCTCAGCCATGACGGTCACCCGCATGCTTTACGGTGAACGCGAGCTGGGCGTCGCGCTCCGTCCGCACCTCCTGACCCGCACGCAATACGATCTACTCGTCCATCGGGCGCAAGTCGTGGTCGGCGCCTTCGGGAAGATGGTTGAAGCGGTGTTGGCGGATCCGCGACTGATGGAACGCCTTGGATTGAGCGATGCCGAGCGCCGGCTCGCGCTCGTACACCCCGGATTCTCGCACCCGGCGATCACGACTCGCCTCGACGCTTTTGTCTACGACGACGAGGTGAAGTTCGTCGAGTACAACGCGGAGAACCCGTCAAGCCTCACTGACCAGGCGGGACTGAACCAGGTTTTGTTCGAAGTCCCGGCACTGCGAGCGTTTTCCGAACGCTACCGTCTCCAGCAATTCAACCCGGTGGCCAGCCTGCTCGAGGCTTTGCTCGCGACCTACCGCGAATGGGGTGGGAAGGGAGTACCGAACATTGCTATCGTCGATTGGGAAGGTCTCCCGACCGCCTCTGAGTTCATCCTGCTGCGCAACTTCTTTATCGGGTGCGGAGTCCCGACCATCATCTGCACGCCAGAGGAGTTGGACTATTCGGGCGGCAAGCTGCGCCGGGACGGCTTTGTCATAAATCTGGTCTACAAGCGTGTCATCATTCACGAGTTTCTGGAGCGCTACGACGAAAACCACCCGCTGGTACGGGCGTATCTGAAGGGCGATGTCTGTCTGGTCAATCCTTTCCGCTGCAAGCTAATACACAAGAAGGCGAGCTTCGAGCTACTGACGGATGAGACGCACGCACGCTGGTTTACCCCCGAGGAGAGGGAGGTGATCCGGTTGTCAGTGCCCTGGACGCGGCAGTTCACTGACCGCGCAACGCAGTACCGCGGCCTGAATGTAGAGTTGGTCGAATATGTGCGCCAGCACCGTCAAGGTTTGATACTCAAACCGAACGACGATTACGGTGGTCGAGGTATCAGCATTGGGAATCGGTCGAGTGAGGCGGAATGGGATGTGGCGATTTCAAAAGCTCTCGCCGGCGACTACGTCGTGCAAGAGTTAATAAACCTGCGGACAGAGGAGTTCCCGATTTTTGCAAAGGATCGGTGGGGCTTGCAACCGATGTTCGTTGACACCAATCCGTTCATCTTTCGAGGCCGGGTGAATGGCGCCATGGTGCGCCTCTCCGACTCGCCTATCGTGAACGTTACCTCCGGCGGCGGTGAAACTGGGTTCTTTGTCATCGAAGAGAAGATAGGTCGATAGGAATCAACACCTCGAAGCGCTCAGCACAAAGTCTTCGGCCAATGCGCGCTTCACTTGGCGCCAAACTGAGCGGCAGGAGCCTCAATGGTCTGATTGAAGAGGCGCTGCGCCAAGCCGTAACGCGGGCGACGTCGGCTCATTGACCGGAAGCCGGTTTGGGGAAACCGCTCCTGATTGAGGACTCCTTTTCCATTCCGAATCCGAGTGCTAGACTGCGTTCGCTTTCCAATTTCCACAACGCACTGCGCCGTGGACATTGCACACCATTTCGGACAAAGGAGGGCGACATGACAGACTTGGCATCCCTGTGGCTCCCGATTGTGGTCTCTTCGGTGATCGTCTTTCTCGCGAGCTCGGTCATCCACATGGCAACACCATGGCACAAGGGCGACTACGGCAAGCTGCCGGACGAGGACAAGATCCTGGATGCACTGCGGCCTTTTGCCATCCCGCCGGGGGACTATGTCGCCCCTCGCGCCTCGAGCATGAAGGATATGAGCGCACCGGAGTTCATTGAGAAGACGAAACGCGGTCCCGTCATGGTGCTGACGGTGATACCTAATGGCCCCTTTACGATGGGAAAGAGCCTCGTTCTCTGGTTCCTCTACTCAGTAGTCATCGCGATCTTTGCCGCGTATGTAGCGGGGAGAGCTCTGAGCCCCGGTTCTGATTACCTTCACGTCTTTCGGTTCGTTGGTGTCACTGCCTTTGTAGGATACGCGCTCGGATTGTGGCAGATGGTCATCTGGTACTCGCGTTCCGTAAGCGCGACAATCAGGAACACCGTGGACGGACTGATCTACGCCCTTCTGACCGCGGGAACGTTCGGGTGGCTCTGGCCCACGATAGGCCAATAGCCAGGCGACCCATGCAGATCACTGTGACCGACCTGGAAGTGGGGCTGGATTCGCGCTCGAATGTGCTAGATTACGCGCGTGGCCAAGCACGAGAAGACACTTCTGCAGATTCTACGAGGAGACTCAGACTCAAATGTATCCTTCGACGAACTGTGCGCTCTGCTCGCTCGCCTGGGCTTTGAGCAAGTTCGCATTGTGATCATTCGTTATAGGCTTGCAGGAGAAGGCGATGGACAGTGACTATAAATACGAGATTGTGATCTATTGGAGTTCTGAAGACGAAGCGTTTATTGCCGAGGTGCCTGAGTTGGCAGGTTGCGCCGCAGACGGGAAGACTTACGCTGAGGCTCTATCAAATGTAGGTAAGATCATTCAGGAGTGGATCGAGACAGCGAGCGACATGGGACGTCCGATACCTAAACCGCGAGGACGCTTGATGTACGCCTAGCTGTTCAACCGCTTTCTCATCAGCCGACCTCTCAACCATTCCTTAACCGACGCAGCCCGAAGCTGGTCTCGCAAGTCTCGCAATGAAAATATCAAAAATTAATAACGCACTCATCGCCTTGTTCATCTCATCGCTCGCACTGACGACAACTGTCGCGCAGGACTGGTCACAGTTTCGCGGGCCAAATGGAAGCGGTGTTTCGCCAACTACCGGTCTTCCCGTCGAGTTCGGACCGACGAAGAACGTAGTCTGGAAGACGGCTCTTCCACCCGGCCATTCTTCACCGGTGCTGACACGCGATCGCATCTTCGTCACCGCGCACAGCAGCAAGGAAAAGGCGACCTACAAGCTCTTAGTCATCTGTCTCGACCGCCAAACAGGAAAGGTCCTTTGGCAGCGCGAGGTGCCGCGTTCGCATGCAGGCCGCCAGGAGAACGTCAACGGGCCCGCCTCGCCAACCCCAGTGACCGACGGCTCGAATGTCTACGTCTTCTTCCAGGAGTTCGGATTAGTCTCGTACGACGGCGCCGGCAAGGAGCGATGGAAGCTTCCACTCGAACCGTTCAACATGTTCTACGGTTTCGGAGCGTCGCCGATTCTGGTTGATGACAAAGTAATTCTGCCCGTAGATCAAGACAGCCCAAGCTCATACCTGATAGCCGTCGACAAGAACAGTGGACGTGTGAAATGGAAGGTTGACCGACCCGTAGTCATTTCGGGCTACTCGACACCGATCGTCTATCAACCAGAGGGGGCGAAGGCGGGGCCGAAGCAGATCGTCATTCCCGAATCATTCCAGCTCTCGGCGTACTCGGTCGAAGATGGCAAGAGGGTCTGGTGGGTTCGCGGCCTTGCGTGCGAGATGAAATCGATTGCCAGTCACGACTCGGAGTATCTTTACGTTAACGGGTGGGGCTTTCCGCAGAATCAAGCCGGACAACAGCTCAAGACGATTCCGTTTGACGAGGCGCTGGTGAGGTTCGATAAGGATGGTGACCGGCAGGTAGCGAAATCGGAGGTCACTGGCAACGAGCCAATGAACAAGATGTTGAGCGGCGCGTTTGAGGCCTTTGACACGGACCGCAACGAGAAGATGAACGAGAAGGACTGGGAAGTCTTCCGCGCGATGATGGCTTCGGAGAATGGTCTGCTGGCTATCAAGATGGGAGGCGTGGGCGATCAAACCTCGACTGCGATACGTTGGCGCTATCAGAGACCTGTGCCTCAGGTTCCGTCGACGCTGCTCTACAAGGGGGTGCTGTATATGATCAACGATAGCGGGATCTTGCTTTCGTTTGATCCAGCGACGGGGAACGTGATCAAGCAGGGACGCCTGCAGGGTGCGATCGACAAGTACTTCTCTTCGCCGGTTGCGGCGGACGATAAAGTGTTCCTGATCGGCCAGGCGGGAGCCGTGTCTGTGTTGAAGGCAGCGGGCGAGTGGGAGGTACTGGGGGTGAACGAGTTGGATGACGAGTGCTTCGCGACACCGGCGATTGCAGACGGGCGGATCTACATCAGAACTCGAAGCGCGTTGTATTGTTTTGGCAAGTAGAGCGATGCAGACCCTGTTGTTCTGCCACAACAATCCGCAAGTTGCACAACCCGCGGCGGCAGTGACGGCACGATAGAACTTTATTCGCCAGGCTTCACGAGCACCCCAGTCGGAGCTTCATCGCCAACAGAAGGGCTGCCATCTTACGCGGCACGTAATATGATTGCTGCGTGATCCAGTCGTTCAAGTGCAAGGACGCGCTGGCGCTCTACGAGGGCAAGAGTCCCCGTCGATTCAAGTCTTTCGCCTCAGTCGCCGAAGCGCAAGGTCGCGCAGTTGGACGCGGCGCAGACGCTGGACTTTCTGAAGGCACCGCTTGGAACCGGCTGGAGGCGCTCAAGGGTGATCGAAAGGGTCAACACTGCATCCGCACCAACGATCAGTGGCGAGTTTGCTTCGTTTGGACTGAGGTTGGTCCGGCGAACGTTGAGATAGTAGATTACCACTGAAAGGAGACAACTTGGCACGTCCAGTAAACCGTATGCGTCCTGTTCACCCTGGTGAGTTACTACGTGAGGACTACGTTGTTCCTCTCGGACTGAGCGTGAACGCGCTGTCCGTCGCGTTGAATGTCCCAGCTACCCGCATTCACGAGATCGTCAAGGAGCGTCGCGCGGTCACTGCCGACACAGCAGCGCGTCTGGCCAAGTACTTCGGGGGCGACGCCGCATCCTGGTTGCTCATGCAAGCCAACTACGACCTGAAGACATTGCCCACTCTCAGTGACATTGAGCGCAAGGTGCCGGTACGAGATCACCTGGCAGCATAGTCCGAGTGAAGCCTGACCCGTCGCTCAAGCTCGAGCGTTATGGCTTGCCCGCTGTAGCAAATCTTCAGAGAATAGAGACGGAGGTGCACGGATGATCCAAACAGTAGAAGCCATTATTGATCAGAACGGCAATGTTCATCTACTCGAATCCATCAAGCTCCCGGCTTTGAGACGGGCGTTAGTCACTATCCTCGAAGAAGAGCCAGCGACCTCTGCTTCCGAAACCGCGCTTCTGAGCGAGCAAGCGCTAGCTGAAGATTGGATGAGGCCAGAGGAGGACGAGGCGTGGTCACACCTACAGCTGGCGCGGTAGTTCTCGTACCCTTTCCTTTCTCCGATCTGTCACAGTCAAATCCTGGGGTTATCGG
>JANNRD010000495.1:0-4725 GCA_031401095.1 Acidobacteriota bacterium | reverse complement strand
ATCATAGGTGGTGGGCTGACCGCTAACCTTCGCAATGTCGAGGAGGGCTTGCAGACCGTGGTTCGGGCTCGGCTTCGCTAATGCTTTAAGCCCGTGAGCGACGATCGCACGATTCTCACCGGTCGCGATATCAACCATATCGGCAATCGAGCCGATGGCGGTGAGTTTGGCAAACGACTCGAGCATTGGTACCCGCTTTGGGTGACCCTCGAGGAGCGCGTCCGCCAGCTTCAGCGCGACTCCGCACGCGGCCAGGTGTTTGTTGGGATAGTCAGTCCCCGATGAGCCTTTGGGGCAGAGGACCGCGAAGGCGCCAGCCGGTACGTCGTCGCCATCCGGCAGATGATGATCACAGATGATCAGATCGATCCCCAATTGCCGGGCGCGGAGCGCCTCAACGTGGGACTTGATTCCGATATCTGCCGTCACGATCAGCCCAAAGCCTTGCTCGGCTGCCCGCTCGACGATCTGAGCGGAGAGTCCATAGCCCTCGGTAAAGCGATCCGGAACGTATTGCTCGACCAGGTCATCACCGCCTCCAAGCACGCGCAGAACCGTCGACAGGATGACACTTGAAGTGGTCCCATCGACATCGAAATCGGTGACTATCAGAATACGCTCTCGCGTTTCAATGGCTTTCTTGAGGCGAGCAACCGCACGCTGCATGTCTCTCAGCAGAAGAGGATTATGAGTGTGTCCGAAGAAGTCGGGGGCGAGGAATTGCTTGATCGCGTCGGGTGTCTTGATGCCCCGGTTGACAAGGCAACGGACCATCAAATCATCTTCGCCGGTCGCTGCGGCGAGGCTCTTAACGAGGGATTCGTCACAAGACTCGATACTCCAGCGGGTTCCCCCGATGCCTCGACCAACGGTAGTAAGGGTTGCGGTCATAGATAGTCCGGCTGATCCGATGCGCCAGTATGCCGAAGCCGATGGTCAAAGCGCAAGGAGCAGGCCAGAGCAGCAGGCCTTGGTTAGCCTGCTGCCCAGAGTTTGGACATTTCGCGACGCCCCTTGGTCCTGCAGGGGGCGTGAGGAAGCCGAGCTAGGGCTCGGCGATCCCAGGCTGCCGCTGGATCGAGGGCGCGCTCTCCCGAGAGACCAGCACCCGGAAATAACGGGAACCTTTCGACCCTCGAAGCGTGAGAAAGTCTGTGTGTGTGTGTACTTATGTGTGATGTGATGGCCTGCGACGACGGATGCCCTGTGCTATAGTCGGCGCTTGATCTACTCTTGATTGACGGGCCACCAGACTGAAACCCTATGAGACCATTAGTCAACCTCGCGGGCGAGCCTTTTCGTAATCGACGCCTGTTATGGTTAAGTCTTCTCGCCATCGTCGCCTTCTCTGGATTTTGGGGCCTGAGATCGATTCAGAGTCTCTCGCGCCTTGACGCGCAGCTGGCGTCGCGGGCGCCGGCAATCCGCACGCTTGAGGCGAAGGTCAAGGAGATAGATGCGGCACCTCCACTGAGCCAGGCGCTGACAACTGATGAGGCTCGTGCTTATTGGGCTGCGAATGGCCTCATCACTCGCAAAGTCTTTTCGTGGACGCTGTTACTGAACGATATCGAGCGCCTGATTCCACGGGGCGTGCGCGTGCTTCGGGTTGGAGTCAGCAAGGGTGAGACAAGGGATGCGCCTGGCGCCGAGACAACCCGTGTGACTATCCCGCTGGCGATGGAGGTCGTCGCCAAGAGTGTCGATGACGTCACCGAAATGTTTACGGCTTTTAATCGGACCGACGTCTTTGTCGTCTCCCCGAAATGGCAGAAGCCAGTAGAGGGGTTGACTGATATCGAATTCGGGCTCGAGATTGCATATCGGCCACCACCGATCGCGCAGCCCTCGGTGCCAGTTACTCAGCAGATCGCGGAGCGAAGGTAGTGGCGATTTCAAATAACAAAACCGCGCGGGATCTGATCGGACAGGCGCAGACTGCTCTGCGCAGTTTGCGGTTGAAACCGATCGAGACTCTGTTTCTTGTTGCGACCCTCGCCTTTGCGAGCGTGGTGGTCTATTTCTACGTCTTCGAGGTCAGAGCGCGAAGAGTCGAGCTGGATGGCCTTGACGCGCGCGATCGGGCTGCGCACTCGCGGATTCTCGAGGCAGGGGCAAAGAAGAAGAAGCTCGAGGCACAGCGATCCAATGCTTCGCTGATCATCGACAGTATCCAGAGCTTCGAACGAAGGCTCAAGAACCGCGAGCAGGGCACATCGGCAATCATCAGTGAGGTCAATAATCTGGCGAAACAGCATCGTGCATTGGCCGGTGACTACAGCTACAGAGTGATCGAAGGTGAAACGGACAACCAGGCGAACCAGGCGCCGTCAAGCCAGCGGGTTGAATCCCTGAACGCCTATACCGCCCTTGGCATCGAGACAACAGTGGTCGGCGATTATGGTGATCTGCGCCGCCTTATCTCGGCGATCGAGCGCAGTCAGCAATTCATTGTGATCAACTCAGTCGCCTTCCAGGGAGAAGCCGATCGGCCTGGTCTGACGGTCGTCCCGGCTGGGCTGCCGGCCGTACTCCCGGCGGTTCAACAGAGATCGGTGCCGGCGACTGGAGAGGGTGGAATCCCAGTCTCTCTGAAGATCGAGATGGAAACCTATTTTCGGAATGGCGCAAATAGTAGATGACTCTGACGATAGAAAGAAAGAAGCAGATCGCGGCCGGGCTGCTGTTCTCGGTCCTCGCGACCGTCATCTACTATCAATTCTTTGCGAGTGATGGGACTTCAGGTCCGGCCGCGGTTCGTGGCGTTCGAACCTCGAGCTCATCAGGTGCGGCGACGGCTGTTTTGCCGCAACAAGGAGGGGCGGGCGGGTCACGCCTGGCGCAGGGCCGCGAGCCCGCCGTCATTACCGATCCGTTGCCGCTTGCTTTGTTAGCAGGACGGGGGACTCCGGATGGGGGTGCTGGTCGCAACATCTTTGTCTTTCCAACGCCAACTCCGGCTCCGACCCCAAAGCCGCCGCCGCCGACTCCGACACCGGTACCACCTCCGTTCACGATCACGTCCATCAATCCAATGGGCAGGATTGCGCGGACCGGGGACTTTGAATTGAGCGTCATGGGTGCGAGGATGCCGCAGGACGCCAAGGTCTTTATCAATGGTCAATCGTTTCCGTCTGCCTTTCTCAACGAGGGCCAGGTCAAGGCGACGATCACAGCGGCCGCGATTGCCCAGTCCGGTAATTTGCGAGTTGAAGTCAAGAGCATCGGCGATGCGAGTCTCTTCTCGAATCCACTGAACCTTAACGTCGCCGATCCGCCAGTGCCGCCATTTCTTTATGTCGCCCTCATAGTCGACAAGAACGGGGTTCATACGGCCATCATTAAGGCCCAGTCTGACGGGCGATTGATCAACATCCACAAGGGTGACTCGATCGACAAATGGCGGTTTGTAGGGATTACGAATCAGAAGCTGGATGTGCTTGACACCGAGTACAATATCTCGCATATCCTTGGGTTTACCGGCGAGGGCGGGTGACAGCGTAGAACGGAAGAGGTGGTCACGACTATGCGGGGAAATCGAAAGCAGGGGCGGGTGAGTGGTGAGCGGGGATTTGCGCTTCTCGCGCTGCTGGCCGGGCTGACGATCATGCTCGTGCTTATGTCAGTGGCCGTACCGGCGATCAAACACGACCTCCAACGGGATCAGGAGGAAGAGATGTTCTGGCGGGGACAGCAGGTGGCTATCGGTCTCGCCAAGTTTGCCAGTTTGAAGGGCCGGCTTCCGACAGAACTCAAGGAGCTCGGAGAGACATTCGAGTCTCCGAAGGGGACCATGCGGGTGATACGCCCAAGCGCGCTCTGTGACCCCCTCCAGCCGTGCGAAGATGGAAAGCCCAACTGGAAGGCTGTTCGTCCCGGGGATCCTCTGATCAATGAGTTCTACCAGGCATACCTTGGCGAAATGATGAGGAATCCCGAGCGGCGGCTACCGCCGCCCTCGCAACAACTGGCTCAGATGGCGCAGCTGTCGGCGCAGATGATCAACGGGCTTGATGCCAGTGGCCAACCCGGCGGCCAGCCCACGTCTGAAGGCGGGACACAATTCATGAGCGGTCAGGGAGGCCCCCGCACCTCTGAGTTCTCGTCACAGCTCAAGTCCGAAAAGGGACCAATCTACGGCGTCGTCAGCAAGGATCAGAGACCGCTTATCCGCAACTACTTCGAGCTGGCCAGTTACGATCACGCGCTCTTTTTTGCCGGGATAGCCGTCTCTCTACCTGGCATCTACAATCCCCTGGTGTTTGCGCCCCAACAGTCTGGGAATCAAGGGGGTGGCCGTCAGAACGATCCGCGCTGTCCCAATGGCGGCGTCTACTTTGAGCAGAATGGCAAAGGATTCTGCGGGGGCGTCATTAATCAAGGGAGACTCTGCCATGGTCCGGACGGCACGACCATTCCCTGCCCAGACGCACCCAAGTAGAGCAACACTCGATTCAGTAGTCTCAAGAGCACAAGTCACCCACTAAGGAGTCGGGCATGAATGTCATGGTGACCGGTGGTGCCGGTTACATCGGAAGCGTGGTTGTAGAGCATCTCACCGAACGGGGTCACCGGGCCGTTGCCTTTGACAATCTTTCGCGCGGACATCGAGCCGCGGTCGTCAGTGGAGCCTCGCTGGTCGTTGCCGATCTGAGAGATCGCGAAGCGCTCATCAGTGCCATCCGCGAACATCAGATTGAGGCGGTCATTCATATGGCTGCGCAC
>JANNRD010000494.1:0-6999 GCA_031401095.1 Acidobacteriota bacterium | reverse complement strand
GCAGCACAGCGCCAGTAGCCATATTGCGCATCTGGATGCCATTGCCGACCTTGTCCTGCGCGTCGATCAGCCAGACTAGTGTCTCGCCATTCTTGCTGAACGAGAAATCTGAGACGTTACCGAAGTTCAACTCATTGTTGCTCGTCAGTTCGTGGAGTATCAGATCAGACCCGGTCGGGCGTTCAGGAGGTGCGCCCGCGCCGCCTGGTGTGGCAGGACCAGCGGGTGCTCCTGGGGGAAGACTCTGTCCCGGAGCCTCGGCTCCGTATCGGTGCAGCGCGATCCAGGTTGATTTCTCTCCCGAGAAGGAGAATCTCTTGATCTTGTCGAATTCGATCTTCTTTTCAGTATCAAGATTGAGAAGGGCAACCTTGTTCTGCAGCGGTTTGCGCTCCTTCCTCAACCTCTTGCCTTCTTTGAAGCCGGGCGAGGTGGTAAATGCAAACCATTTCCCGTCCTCCGAGAAAGCAAGTTCACGAGGGGGCGCGCCACCAAAACCGGGGCCGCCGCCACCAAAGCCTGCGGACTCACCCGCTGGGAAGCGCCATTCCTTGCCGTCCTTGATTCGCCGCACAACGACTTCGCTGTCGCCCTCAACAGGTACCAGCTTGTACCCCAGGTACTGTCCGTCTGGAGAGGGGACCGCCGACTGAATCCGCTTCCATTTCACGATATCCGAGATCTCGATCGGTCTTGGCGTGGAAGCAGTTGCCTGCTTACTCTCCGGAGCCTTGGCCGCCTCCTGATTGATTGGAAAAGCGAAGGCTGGATTGAGAGCCAGAATCAGGCCAAAGATGGCCAGCAAGAGGCGCTTCTTGTTCATATCGTATCTCCTGAATGTGATTTACAGTGTCGCGCAGAAGTTACCATAAGGACGATAAGGACAACAGGGAGGGACAACACTCAAGGCACCCGCCCTTGAAGTCCCTGCAGTCCTTGTTGTCCTTCTTGTCCTTGCTGTCCTTGCTGTCCTTGCTGTCCTTCGACCTTGCGTTTTCTTCTGATGATCCGCGTCTCCTGGTCTATTTAACCTTGCCCATCAACTTCCTGATATATGGAACCATCAGCGCCAGAAGCGTGCCCGAGCCAATGGCCGTCAAAGCAACCTTGAGGAAGAGCGACACGAGGGCACCTTCGGAATCCGACTGGAAGAAACCCGCCACCCATCCGCCACTGTAGTTGCCCAGCGAGAGCGAAAGAAAGAAGACACCCATCATCAATCCCACCAGCCTTGCTGGAGCAAGCTTTGTGACAGTGCTCAGACCAACCGGGCTGAGGCACAGCTCGCCAATCGTGTGGCAGAGGAAGACCACAAGCAGCCAGACTGGACTGACCCGTCCCGCCCCGGTCAACGATGCCGCATACGCTACCACCAGGAACCCGATTCCGGCAAAGAGCAGGCCATATGCAAACTTCGCCGGGCTTGAAGGCTGCCGATCCTTGAGCCAGATCCATAACCACCAGAACACCGGTGCGAGCGCGATGATGAAGAGGGCATTGACCGATTGGAACCAGCTCGATGGGAACTCGATTCCAAAGACGCTATTGCGCGTCAGCTTGTCGGCAAAGAGATTGAGACTCGAACCCGCCTGCTCAAACGCCATCCAGAAAATGGTCGAGAAGACAAACAGAATGCCTATGACAACCAGCCGCTTGATCTCGCTCTGGGTCAGTGGCGGAGCCTTGACCGCAGGCTGACCCGCCTCGCTTCTCGCCGGCCGCACCCCAACGTGCTGCAGCCTGTGCCGATGAACGCGGTATTGGACCAGTCCCAGTGTCATGCCAACGCCCGCCGCCGCGAAACCCAGATGCCAGTCAACCCTCTGTCCGAGGTATCCACAGACAAGTGGAGCAGTAAAGGCGCCGAGGTTGATCCCCATATAGAAAACCGAAAAACCGCTGTCCCGTCGAGGATCGTCCGCTCCGTAAAGACCGCCCACCATCGCGCTCACATTCGGCTTGAGCAGCCCAGTTCCAATAACTATGAAGATCAAGCCACCATAAAAAGTGCCCAGCGTCGGCACAGCCATCGTAAAGTGACCCAAGGCGATGACGATCCCACCAAAGAGGACCGCCAGTCTCGCCCCCAGGAAACGATCCGCTATCCAGCCACCAGGCAACGACATGAGGTAGACCGAGCCCGTGTAGAGGCCATAGATGCCAGTCGCTTTCGGCGTGTCAAAGCCAAGTCCCCCCTGTGCCACCGGGGCGACCATATAAAGGACGAGAATGGCGCGCATTCCGTAGTAGCTGAATCGCTCCCAGAGCTCGGTGAAAAACAGAGTGGTCAGGCCGCTCGGATGTCCACCGATGCCGCTTCGGTCCAGGGTGGTCTCACGATCCGATTGCTGAGTCGTCCAGTTCATAGTTCATCCTGTCTGGATAAAGTGCGACGTCTTCGATAGAGTCTCACTTAGATTTGGCAATCTGAGCCGCGGGAGTATAACACAGCGGTCCAAGTGTACGGTTTAGGAAGCAAGAGACTCACGCGAAGGCGCAAGAGGGAGGAGGCTCACGCGAAGCCGCAAAACCGCGAAAGGAACGGCACCTCCCCTTCGCGACTTCGCGTGAGCCATCCGGAACGAGGTCGAAAGACATGGGCTTCTCCGCCATCGATTATCTGGTGTTGCTTGTCTACCTGGTCGGCATCACGATCTTCGGAACACTCTTCCGTCGCACGCACCATACGGTCAAGGACTACTTTGTCGGCGCGAAGAACATTTCATGGGTCGTCATCAGCCTCTCGATCGTCGCGACTGAAACGAGTACCTTGACGCTTGTCGGTGTACCCGCGCTCGCCTACTCGACCTTTGCGCGTCCAGAGCAGGGCGGCAACCTGACCTATCTTCAGGTGGTCCTCGGCTACGTCGTTGCCCGAATCATCATCAGCCTTCTCTTCATCCCCGCCTATTTCCAGGGAGAGCTCCTGACAGCCTATGAGCTTCTCAGGCGAAGGTTCGGGGTGCAGACCAAAAACTTTGCCGCGTCGCTCTTCCTGGTCATGCGCGCGCTTGCCGAAGGGGTTCGTGTCTTTGCCGCCTCGATCGTCTTGAGCGCTGTCCTGAGCACGAGTCTGCCGGGCCTGCCGCACCTCTGGCTCTGGTCGATCATCATCGTTGGACTGCTGACGCTGATCTACACTTTCGAAGGTGGCATCGCCGCGGTCATCTGGACCGATCTCATCCAACTGATCATTTACATTGGAGGCTCCTTGTTGGCGGCGTGGCAACTGGTACATCTGATTCCAGGTGGCTGGAGTGAGGTCGCTTCGCAGGCCGCGGCCGCGGGCAAGTTTCAGGTCTTCTCATTCTCGTGGGATTTCAGCGTACCATTCACCTTCTGGGCCGGGCTGCTTGGCGGTACCTTTCTGACGATGGCCTCTCACGGGACCGATCAACTGCTGGTGCAAAGACTCTTTACCTGCCGCAACCAGCGCGACAGTCAGAAAGCACTCATTTTCAGCGGCTTCGTAGTCATGTTCCAGTTTGGGCTTTTCCTGATGATCGGGATCATGCTCTACGTCTACTACAAGTTCTTTCCACTTGCGACAGCGATGATAAGCAACGATGAGATCTTTCCGATATTCATCGTGCAGCGGTTGCCGCACGGTGTCTCGGGGTTGGTTATTGCAGCGATCTTTGCAGCCGCGATGTCGAACCTTAGTGGTTCGCTCAATTCGCTGGCGTCGACCACGGTTCTGGATTTCTACAAGCCACTCATCAATCCAAAGGCGAGCGATGGAAGCTTGCTGAAGCTATCGAAATGGATGACGGCTACCTGGGGAGTCGTCCTCATCGTCATTGCCATGGTGGCGCGTAACTGGGGGTCGGTCTTTACGGTGGGTTTGACGATCGCGTCACTCGTCTACGGTCCGATGCTTGGAGCTTTCCTGCTTGGTGTTTTGACGAAGCGCGCGAACCAGCGCGGTGTTATGTCGGGCATGGCACTCTCCCTGTCCGTCATGTTGCTCATCAGATTTGAGACATCGATCGCCTGGACTTGGTACGTGCTGATCGGGACGATCATTTGCGCGGGAGCTGGGTACCTGATCAGTCTCGCTTTTCCTCAAGTGACGCGCCAGGAAGAGGTCTAACCGAGAGAGGCACGGGGTTCGTCGAGAAACGCACGCACTCGTTTGAGGTCTTCCCAGGCTTCGCGTTTCTTGTCCGGCGAGCGCAATAAATAGGCGGGATGAAAGGTCGGCAGGACCTTGATATCGGGGAGGTGAGGGTAGTCCTGAAACTCGCCACGCAGGCGAGAAATGCCTGTTTTCGTCTTGAGTATCTCCTGTGTCGCTGGATTACCCAGGGTGACGATCAGGCGCGGGTGAATCGTTGCGATCTGGCGCAAGATGAATGGACTGCACGCCTCGATCTCGTCTTTCTCCGGTGGCCGGTTCTCCGGGGGACGTGACTTGACGATATTGGCGATATACACTTCATCGCGCCTCATCCCGATGGCTTCAATCATCTTTGTCAAAAGTTGCCCCGCTCGCCCGACGAAGGGACGTCCGGACGCATCTTCATCCGCTCCCGGAGCTTCACCGACAAACATCAATGCGGCCTGAGGATTGCCCTCACCAAAAACCAGATTGGTGCGCGTCTTCCACAGCTTGCAACGTTGGCAGTCACCGAGATCGCGTCGAATGTCATCAAGTGTCTCAGTTGATTCGAGACGAGTTGAAGTAAGGGTTGCAGCAACGGCGGCGGGTTTGTCTTGCATGTTTAATGGCGGCGAGGCGACTTCAGCGCGAGGGCGTTCGCCAATCGACTCGGCGCCCAACTCGCGGCGATAACGCAGGTGCTCGGCTACCTGAGCCACCAACTCAGCGAGCTCCGCTCGTGTCTCCATAATCAGCGCTCTTGTCTCAATCGTTGGATCTCATCGAGCACGCGGTCAGCGATCAGGCGTTTGCTCCCAAGAGGAATCTCGAGGCGCGTTCCATCACGTCTCATGAGCGTGACGGCGTTGTTCTCGACATCGAAGCCTGCGTCGGCACGAGTGATGTCGTTAGCGACGATCAGATCCATCCCCTTCTCGTGAAGCTTCTGCTGAGCATTCGCGAGCAACTCCTCAGATTCTGCGGCAAACCCGATAACCAGCTTCCGGCTCCCACTTGACTTCGCAAACGCGCTTCCAACCGCTCCGATGATGTCTTCAGTCGTCTCCAGCTCGAGAGTCAACGACTTACGGCCCTGCTTCTTTACCTTCTCCGCTGAGCGACGAACCGGGCGAAAATCGGAGACTGCTGCGCAACCAATAAACACCGTCGTCTCAGCGAGCCGCTCAGTGACTGCTCGATACATCTCCGCCGCGGATCGCACTGCCAATGTCTCGACGCCAGCGGGGGGCTCAAGTCGGGTTGGGCCCGAAACCAGGGTCACCGTCGCTCCCCGCGCCCGCGCAGCAGCGGCAAGCGCAAAGCCCATTCTTCCTGATGAGCGGTTGCTGAGATAGCGAACCGGGTCAAGTTCCTCGACCGTCGGTCCCGCTGTCACAAGGATGTTCTCCCCGCCAAGATCGGCAGCATCTGCCTGTCTGCGTCCTTCGAGGAGACGCAGCGAGTGTTCGACGATTCTGTTGACTTCGGCCAAACGGCCGACACCGACTTCCCCGCACGCCTGGTAGCCCTCATCCGGATCTACAAACTCGACGCCCCGCGCACGCAAGGCGGCGATATTGGCCTGGGTCGCAGGATGGTTCCACATCTCGACGTTCATCGCGGGCGCGATGAGCACTGGATTCGTGTTGGAGAGGTAGAGAGTCGAGAGAAAGTCATCAGCAATTCCACCCGCAAACTTAGCGATGATGTTGGCGGTCGCCGGCGCTACCAAAAGCAACTCGGCTTCGCGTGCCAGGCTGATGTGCTTGATCTCGGCATAGTCTTCCTGGTCAAAGATGCCCGTCACGACAGGCTTCCCGGAGAGCGCTTCGAAGGTGAGCGGTCGAACAAACTCCGTCGCGTGCCGAGTCATGACAACTCGCACTTCGGCACCGGCTCGTTGAAGTCCGCGAAGGATTTCAGCAGCCTTGTAAGCGCCAATACAGCCCGTTACTCCGAGAAGAACATTCATGCGGGTTCGCCAGATTGCCTATTACTCTTCCTCGCGGGGAATGATCTCGAACTCAACCAGGCCGCGATTAACCTCTTCAAGCGCGACGCGGGTTGGCTTCGCATTCGGGATTTGAACGCGAGGGCGTGCACCCTTCTGAAGCTGTTTGGTACGCTTGGCGGCAATCAGAATCTTTCGATACTTGCTATCGATCCCTTCGACCGGCTCTTGCTCGTTGTGGATTGTCATTTTCTCTCCTTGGCTCAGCTAAATTGCTTCAGAATCGTCTCCGCGATCGAGGTCCGCTGGCCCCTCTCGCATCGCTTTGCGCGGACGATCGCGACCAGTTCTTCGGTCGCGTGTTCGAGATCATCATTGACGATGATGTAGTCAAAGTGCCGGTACTCTTCAAGCTCGTATCGTGCGTTCTCCATGCGCAGGAGCACGTCGTCCTCGTGATTTGCTCCGCGAGATCGAAGGCGATCCTCGAGCAAGTAGGGCGAAGGCGGGAGAATAAAAACACTGACTGCATCGGCAAAGAGCGCCTTCGCGGATCTCGCGCCCTGAACATCAATCGTCATGACAACATCCACGCCAGCCTTGCGATACTCCTCGACAACCCGTCGTGAAGTTCCGTAGAAATTTCCGTGGACCTCTGCCCACTCGAGAAACTCGTCTCGGGTAATCATCTCCTGAAACTGGGACGGTGTCACAAAATGATAGTGGCGTCCATCTTCTTCGCCCGCCCGTGGCAGCCTCGCCGTCATCGAAACCGACGAACGGATACCTGTCAAGCGCGCGAGCATGAGCTCGACAAGCGTTGTCTTGCCCGCACCAGAGGGAGCCGAAACGATGATGAGATTGCCTGCCATCAAGTGTCGATCAACTTCCCCGGGGGAAAAGGATCACGCGAAGACGGAAGACTCACGCGAAGACGCGAAGAACG
>JANNRD010000493.1:0-2093 GCA_031401095.1 Acidobacteriota bacterium | reverse complement strand
CCTTCACGAGTTCACGCATCAGGTCCTCGATCTTTAACGTGGCGATCGGGTCCAACGCCGAACACGGCTCGTCCATGAGGATAACGTCGGGCTGATTGGCGATCGCCCGAGCGATGCAAAGCCGCTGTTGCTGGCCACCGGAAAGCGCCAGGCCGCTCTTCTTAATGTTGTCCTTCACCTCGTCCCAGAGGGCCGCGCGACGTAGGGATTCTTCAGCAAGTTGCTGGAAATTGCCTTTGTAGCCGTTCACCTTCGCGCCAAAAATCACGTTGTCGTAGATCGACTTCGGGAAGGGGTTTGGCTTCTGGAAAACCATGCCGATACGGCGCCGAACCTCAACCGGATCGATACGCGGTCCGTAAAGATCCACCCCGTGGTACTTAATCGCGCCTTTAATCGATACGGTTGGGATGAGATCATTCATTCGGTTCATCGAGCGGAGGAGGGTGCTTTTACCGCATCCGGATGGCCCAATGAGCGCCGTGACCTTGTTCACCGGAATCTTCATCGAGACGTTGGTGAGTGCCTGCTTGTGGCCATACCACAGGCTGATGTCCTCGATGGAGAATGCGATATCCCCCTCTGGCTCTACGATCACGGACGATGCTGGCTCCAAGTTGCGATTGGCTCGCAGTGTAGGGTCAGTGGCATCCTGCCGGGAACTCGTCGGGCGAAGGTCGATTGAATTAGTCACAGCATTCTCCGGTCATTTGCGGCGAAATCGCTCTCGAATGAGCACCGCGATGAAGTTCAATCCGATGACCATGGCCATCAGCACGATAATTCCGGCCGCGGCATTCTCACGGAACGCCTCTTGGGGCCGGGTAGTCCAGTTGTAGATCTGAATCGGGACGGTCGTGAAGTCATCGTTCACGCTCTTGTTATCGAACGCGATGAACGCGAACGCGCCGATCATGATCAGCGCCGCTGTTTCGCCAGCCGCGCGGGAAATGGCGAGAATCGTCCCGGTCATGATTCCTGGCAAAGCACCCGGCAGCGTGTGGTGGCGGACAGTTTGCAACTGCGTGGCGCCAAGCGCCAGCGACCCATGACGAATGCTCGGCGGCACCTGGCGGATCGCCTCAACCGATGCGATAACTGTCATCGGAAGGATCATCAGCGCCAATGTCAGCGACCCGGCGAGGATCGTTGTGCCAAGGGCGGGGAAGAACGTGATCCCTCCGAACTCGACGCCGCGGACGAAGACGGTCAGCCCAAGAATTCCGTAAATGATTGATGGGACACCAGCGAGGTTCGCGATGTTGAGGCGGACGATTCCAGTGAAGCGGCCCTTCGGCGCGAACTCCTCGAGGAATACGGCCGTGCCGATTGCGACCGGGATGGCGAGAACGATGGTGGTTCCCATCACCCAGATCGTTCCGAATAGCGACGAGCGGAGGCCGGCGTTTTCGGCATTGCGCGAGGGGTAGCTCGAGATGAATTGCCAATCCAAAACGGGCAGTCCGGTGCGCATGGTATCAACGGCGAGGATGGCGAGGACGGCGATGCCGAGTACCGTTGCCACAAGAAACAGGTAGCGTGAGAGCCGCGAGATCGCCTGGCGCCGGGCTACTGCGCCCTTCGCCTGCAGCGAAATACTCTCTCCGGGTGGTTGGATTGCGACATTCATCAGTCGTACGCCTCCCTGAACCGGTTGACGATGAACGTGGCGAACACGTTGAGCGTGAATGTGAAGACGAAGAGTGTCGATGCCACGGCGAAGAGCGATGTGTAGTTGATTGTCCCGCGGCCTGCGTCGCCGAGGCCGACCTGGAGCATGTATCCAGTCATGGTCTGAATGGAGGCGAGTGGGTCGAGTGTGAGGTTCGGGGTGGAGCCCGCGGCCAGGGCAACGATCATCGTTTCACCAATGACCCGTGCGATTGCGAGCAGAATTGCCGCGACGATGCCAGAGAGCGCAGCTGGAAACACCACCTTGATGGCGACCTCGAGCCGGGTAGCGCCGAGACCGTAGGCACCTTCGCGCAATTCGCGCGGGACGTTCGCCATCGCGTCTTCTGAGACCGACGCAATCGTCGGCAGGATCATCATCGCCATCATGATTGAGGCAGCAAGAGAGTTGAAGATCGGTA
>JANNRD010000492.1:0-5682 GCA_031401095.1 Acidobacteriota bacterium | reverse complement strand
GCCCTGGCACCAGCTTTGTCGCGGTTGGCGCCGGGCATCTTGGCGGGCCGGGAAGCGTGCAGGACCAGCTCACCGGGCTGGGGATCGTGACCACGCGAGTGCAATGATCCGCCGCGCTGCCCTGTTGCTGATGCTGGCCCTGTCCGCCTGCAAACCGGCACCGCGCGAAGTGGTGACACCGGCATTGTGGGAAGTCACCGGCGAGCGCGGCGAGCGGGCCTGGCTGTTCGGCACGATCCACGCCCTGCCCGCGCCGGTACAATCAGCTCGCGGTGCTTGGCAACGATGTCGTCGACACACTGGTCAATCTGCGGCGCTTTGCCAATCCAATTCCGGGGCGTTCCTCGACATTTCCCGGAGGGCCGGGTTTTGTGCTGCCTGCCTACGATCTGGTCACACCCTACGCCCAGCACTGGACCCTGACACTCGAGCAACAGCTGGGTCGCAATTACTTATTCTCGGCCGGCTATGTCGGAACGAAGGGAACACACTTGCTGCGATTTGCGACACCTAACCTGGGTCCGAATGTCCTTCCAGTTGTCACCGGAGCCCTCCTTCTGGGTGGAGCTGAAACGGTCTTTACCGGCTTTTCAGCGGCTCCGGGACAGAATTTCTCGCGTGCGTTTCCGTTTCTCGGATCGTTCACCTCGATTGAGTCGAACACCAACTCGAGCTTCCATAGCCTTCAACTCCAGCTCGACAAGCGGCTGTCGACGGGCGTGCAGTTGACGACGGCATACACCTGGTCGCACGCGATCGATGAAGTCTCTGATGTCTTTGATCTGGCTGGGACACGCGCCATTGCTCAGAACAGTTTCGATCGCCAGGCTGAACGGGGTAGCGCCGGATTCGACATTCGGCATCGCTTCGTCTCGAGCGTCATCTGGGAGGTGCCGTTTGCGCGCCGCAACGTCGTCTTCGGCGGTTGGCAGCTGGCCACGATCATGACCCTGCAAACCGGTCAACCACTGACTCTCTATTCGGGTTACGATGTCAATCTGGACGGGAATCTTACCGATCGACTCAACTCAACGGCCGGCATTGTCGAGGTCAATGAAGGGTCTGAGCGCTACCGTGTTCCAACCGATCCAGCGGCGCAGCGCGGTCTCCTGGCTGCTGTCGGAAAAGACGGCGCTGTTGGACGCAACACCTTCCGCGCGCCTGGTATCGCCACGGTTGACATCTCGGTCAACAAGCACTTCAGATTCAGCGAGCGCAGGAGCTTCGAGCTGAGGACGGAGTTCTTCAATCTCTTCAATCGGCCGCATTACGGCAGTCCGGTCAATCAACTTGATTTCCCCGGTGTCGGACGCTCAGTCGATACGCGAGTCCCGGCGCGCGTCATCCAACTCGGCGGAAGACTCTATTTCTAGTTGAGTGCCGGCGGATTGACCGCCTCCTCGAAATCATGAGGCATCTCCAGCCACCTGGCGTAGGCCGAAGGTTGGTCCTCGAGCGCAGCTAGCGATCGGTCTCGCGGTAGGTTCTGAGTTTGTTGTGTAGGGTCTTGACGCTTATTTCGAGCATTTCGGCGGCGCGAGTCTTGTTGTTGCCCGTCTTGATCAAAGTCCTGAGGACCAGTTGACGTTCAGCTTCCTCGAGCGTGATGCCGACCGGGAAGGTGATGTTCTCGCTCGAAGGCGTGGAAGCTGATGTTTCCAGAAAGGGAGGAAGATGAACCTTCTCGATCTGCTGCCCTTCACAGACAACCACTGCGTGCTCGATGACATTGCGAAGTTCACGGACGTTACCTGGCCACGGAGCACGGGAGAATAACTCAAGCACGTCGGGTGCGATCAAGCGGGCGGACCGTCCGTGACGCTCGCGCAGCTCGTCGATGAGATGCTGGGCAAGAAGCGGGATATCCTCTCTCCGCTCTCGCAGCGGCGGCAATTTGATGTGAATAACGTTCAAGCGATAGAGCAGGTCCTCACGCAACTCTTTGCGGCGCACCGCCTCGTGAGGATCCTTGTTTGTGGCGGCGAGGACGCGCACATCGACTGAGACCTCTTTGCTGGCGCCGAGTCGCCGGACGCGACGTTCTTCAAGGACGCGGAGGAGCTTTGCCTGGAGCATCGCGGGCATCTCGGCAATTTCGTCGAGGAAGAGGGTACCTGTATCCGCAAGTTCGAAGCAGCCCTCGCGGCGGGAAATGGCGCCGGTAAATGCGCCCCGCTCGTGACCAAAGAGCTCCGACTCCATGAGACTCTCGGGAATCGCTGAACAGTTAATTGCGACAAACGGTCGGCTCGCCCTCGGACTCGACTGATGAATGGTATTGGCAACAACCTCCTTGCCCGTGCCTGACTCACCAGTGATCAAGACGGACGCCGACGAACTGGCGACCTGCTCGATGATGGTGTAAATCTGCCGCATGACGTGAGAAGCGCCGATCAGTTTTCCGAAGACTCCATATTCGCTGAGTTGCCGTCGGAGCCGCAGATTCTCATGCTGCATGACCGACTGTTCAACGGCGCGCTGGAGGACAAATTGTAGCTGGCGGGTGTTGATTGGCTTCTCAAGGTAGTAGAATGCCCCTTCCTCTTTGACCGCCCGAACAGCATCTTCAACGTTGCCCTGTCCGGTGAGAAGGATGATGGCGATTCCCGGTGCATCTTGACGAAGACGGCCAAGGAGACCAAAACCATCCAGTCGCGGCATGATCACGTCGGTGATCACCGCGGCTGGTTGAAACTCTGCAGCGATGGCCAGCGCCTCAAGCCCATCACCGGCCGTTTTGACTTCGTAGCCCCAGGCGGCCGCGATTTCGCTGAGGCCGATGCGGGCAGCCTGCTCGTCGTCGACAATCATAATTTTCGAAGGACTCATCGAAGTGAGTCTACCAAGCGTGATGCTAATTGCCAATTTTCTTTGCTCACCTGACCTTGCCCCGAGCGTTGTTCGTCCTGGAGGAGATGAGACCGAATGAACCCGCAGCCTGCTGAAGTACCCGATTCTCCGTCATCTTATTTTGGCAGCCATCGACCCTTCCATTACCCGGGCCGGGCGCGGTGGATTGCAATGTCTGGCCTCTTTGCCCTCTGCCTTCTTTTTTTCGCGGTTTCCTCGACGCGTGTCTGGTCACAATCTCAGATACCGGTGACTACCGTTTCGGCTGCGAACTTTCGCGCCCCAGTCGCCCCGAACTCGATCGTCGCTTCTTTTGGCACTCAGCTTGCCACGGGCGTCAAGGTGGCAGACACCGTCCCACTGCCCACTCAACTTCTTGGTACTGTGGTGACGATCAGGGACGCACGCGGCGCAAGCCACACTGCCTCTCTTATCTTCGTCTCACCCCTGCAGATTAACTACATCGTCCCTGAAGGGGCCGCGGCCGGTCCCGCAACCGTGATCATCCGTTCCGGCGATGGCAAATCCTCCGAGGGTCCAGTTCAGATCGCGACGGTCGCACCAGCCATCTTCACCGCGAACCAGGATGGCAAGGGAGTGCCCGCAGGGGATGTTCTGCGCGTACTGGCCAATGGCGCACAATCAACGGAGTCTCCATCGATCGTCGGCCCCGATCAGCACTTTATCCCACGTTCGATCGACCTCGGGCCGACGAGTGAGAAGGTCTATCTCATCCTCTTCCTGACCGGCTTGAGAGGAACCCAAAATACCGACGGAAATCGCGAGAATGGCTCTGCTGAAAATGTCACGGTCCTGACGGGCGGAGTCGCGCAGACCCCGCTCTATGCTGGCCCGCAAGGGAGCTTCGCCGGTCTTGATCAGATAAATCTCGAGGTGCCTCGGACCTTGCTCGATGCGACTATTCCGGGCAGCAAACAGATCGCAATCTCGGTCAAAGTGGCGGGCTTCTCGGATTCGAACCCAGTTGAGATCGCTCTCGCGCCGCCGGCGGGTGCCGCCTCGCTCCAAATCACCGGTGTCACGGCCCCGGATCGTCTCCTCGCAAACTCGGCAATTCTACTGTCGGGCAGCGGGATTTCGGCTCTTCCTGACAAGAACAAGATCAGCTTTGGGGAGGGCACCGGAGACCCAAGACCTGGCGAGGTGCGAACGGCTTCGGCTTCGCAGCTCTCCGCATTGGTGCCCTTTGGCGCACTGACCGGGTCAATCGCGCTTAACTCAGACGGGAAGCGCTGGACAAGCAACGCCCCCTTTACTGTGCGAACCTCGTTCAGCGCAGTTATCAAGGACACAGAGGGCCAGTTGCTCCCGCCCGTCGTGGGCGCACGCGTCTGTTTTCCCGATTGCGCCGCACCGGGCGCCCTGACGACAACACTACAGCCGGGCGGCTGGTTTGTCTTGCCGGATACGCCCGCCGGCATTCGCCGCGTCTTCGTCATTGAGCCTCTCAGTCAGAACAGTCAACTGCCTTTCAATCGCACACTCATCTCATCCGAGATTCTTGCAGATCGCGACAATCATCTGCCGCAGGATATTTTCCTACAGGCGATTTACGGGCCGAGCGGCGTAGTCGGGACGGGAAATGGGTTGGCTCAGGGCGCCGTCACGGCGAGCGTCCCGAGCATTGGCCCCCCATTGGAGCTTTCGATCGAGGGATTTCGCTTTTCAGTGCCGGCGGGAGCTGATGCAACTTTTCTAAATGGCGCGAAGACCGGGGTGCTGACGCTGACTCCAGTCAAGAACAGCCTGACCCCTGTCCCCCTTCCTCAGGGTGTCTTTAGTTCCGCGATCGTTCAGATCTCGCCCTTTGGAGCCAAACTGAACCCTGGCGGCAAGCTCGTCTTTCCCAACCTCGATAACCTTACCGGGGCAAGCCTGCCAAGCCTGTTCAAGTACGACCTGAATAGTGTCTCTTTTGTTGACACGGGAATCAAAGGCGTCATCTCCGATAATGGGCGGTCGATCGAGACACCCGTTGGAGCGATCACCGAGGCGAGCATTTACTTCGTCAGCGTGCCGCAGGTGACGACCACCGTCGCCGGTCGCGTGCTTGACAGCGATGGCGTGACGCCGATTCGCGGTGCGGTGGTTCGCGCCAATGGACGCCAGACCTCAACCGATGGAAACGGTGGATTCAGCCTGCAGGACGTTGCCATCGGCGCGGATGGAACTCGAAGCGGTATTGCTTCGACAAACCGGAAGGCTGCTGCGAGCAGGCAGTCGGAGATATGTGTCATCGCGAGCTTTCTCCGAGCAAGTGGCCGGACCGATAGTGCGACTGGTAAGACGACCTCGGGCGTCGCGGGGGGAATCACCAATCTCGCGCCACTGACCCTTTCGGGGGCAGGCACCAATCGTCCGCCAACGATCCTTGTGCCGGGGAATGTGACGCTCTATGTTTCGCAGATGAGCGATGTCTCTGTACTTGTCGTCGACCCCGACCCAGGGCAGGCAATTGCCAGTCTGACCGCTGCCGGTGCGAGCTTTGCCTCGATTCTCACCAATGGGGGCGGATCCTTCACCCTGCGTTTGTCCCCGGGTGCCGGCAATGCGGGTAGCTACACTCTGACGCTCGAGGCTCGTGACGCGGCTGGTGCCGCGGCCAGCGTAGATGTGACGGTCGTCGTTCTGCCATTGCCAATCGCGAACTCTCTTACGATCGCAACCAACGAGGACACTCCCAAGGCGTTTTCGCTGACTGGCAGCGACGCCGGTTCTTCGACTTTGACATTCACTCTTGCAGGCCCGCCGGCACACGGGTCCTTGAGTGGCTTACCTCCGAATCTTCTGTATTCACCATTCGAAAACTTC
>JANNRD010000491.1:0-6482 GCA_031401095.1 Acidobacteriota bacterium | reverse complement strand
ATGAACCACAGAGACACAGAGCCACAGAGGAAGCACAGAGAAGAACTGGAGGGGTTGGTACCTTCTCTCAACCTTCCTTCTTTCCTCTCTGTGCTTTCTCTGTGGCTCTGTGTCTCTGTGGTTCATGACTCTCTGGTTCATGACACTGTGGTTGATGTCTCGCGAGCCCCAGGGACAGGCTGGTTGACGGCCCCTCATGTGTCATCTACAATTCGATTTACTGCGATTTTGACCGTCAAGGAAGTATCATGAACGCCGTCGAGAGAGCACTCACCAAAGTCTTCGGTTCAGCCAACGAGCGCCTGCTCAAGAAACTGTGGCCAGTCGTCGACCAGATCAATTCCTTTGAGCCAGACCTCAAGAAACTGTCCGATGAGGAACTTCGCGCCAAGACCCTTGAGTTTCGAGAACGCCTGGCGGTCAAGCTCGAAGGCGCCGCTGAACTCGAACCACCAGCTCGGAAACTTCTCGAAAGGGAGGCCCTCGAGGAACTGCTCCCCGAGGCCTTCGCCTCTGTCCGTGAGGCCTCACTGAGATCGACCGGCATGCGCCACTTCGATGTTCAAATGATCGGAGGCATGGTGCTGCATCGAGGAATGATCGCTGAGATGCGCACCGGTGAAGGCAAGACCCTCGTCGCCACCTTGCCCGTCTACCTCAATGCGCTCCTCGGCAAGGGAGTCCACGTCGTCACCGTCAACGATTATCTTGCCCACCGCGATGCTGACTGGATGGGCAAGATTTACAAGTTCCTCGGAATGGCGGTCGGCTGCATCCAGAACGACATGGATGACTTTGAGCGCTTGGAGGCCTACCGTGCCGATATCACCTACGGCACCAACAATGAGTTTGGCTTCGATTATCTGCGCGACAACATGAAGTTCGATCTCGCGACCTGCGTTCAGCGTAGCCCATACTTTGCAATCGTCGACGAGGTCGATTCAATTCTTATCGACGAGGCGCGTACTCCCCTGATCATTTCCGGAGCGTCTGACGATTCGACGACCAAGTACTACGAAGCCGATGCCGTCATCCCTAAGCTGACGCGCGAACTCGAGTACCAGGTCGATGAAAAGCAGCACAGCGCGACGCTGACCGAGCCGGGTATCGAGAAGGCCGAGAGGATGCTTGGCTGCGGCAATCTCTATGAGCCGTCAAACATGGAGATCCTGCATTGCCTCAATCAGGCGCTCGTTGCGCACACCCTTTACCATCGGGACAAGCAGTACATCGTCCGTGACGGAGAGGTGGTCATTGTCGATGAGTTCACAGGCCGCATCATGACCGGCCGGCGCTGGTCCGACGGCCTTCATCAGGCGGTCGAAGCGAAGGAAGGAGTGAAGATCGAGAGAGAGACCCAGACGCTCGCGACGATCACTCTGCAAAACTACTTCCGCATGTACCACAAGCTCGCTGGAATGACCGGCACTGCCGAGACCGAGTCGGTTGAGTTCGCCAAGATCTATGACCTCGAGGTGGCGTCGGTTCCGACCCATCGACCGATGGTACGCACCGATCATCCGGACATGATCTACAGGACCGTGGATGAAAAATGGGATGCGGTAGCGGAGGAGATCAAGGGTCTCCACGAGTTGGGTCAGCCCGTACTTGTTGGTACGGTGTCCGTCGAGAACTCCGAGTTGATCTCGCACCGGCTGAAGCGCATGGGCGTCAAGCACAATGTGCTCAATGCAAAGCCGGAGAATGCGGGTCGCGAGGCTGAGATCGTCGCCCAGGCCGGGCGCAGAGCCGGAGTAACTATTGCTACCAACATGGCTGGTCGCGGCACCGATATTCTGCTCGGTGGGAACCCGGAGTTCCTCGCAAGAGAACAACTCAAGCGACAGGAGATAGATCCGGAGGAAGCGACTACCGAACAGTTCGAGGAATCCCTTCGCTTTGTCGCGCCACAAACACAGGCGGAGCACGACGACGTCGTCAGACTCGGCGGCCTGCACATTCTCGGCACCGAGCGACACGAATCGCGACGCATCGATAATCAGCTTCGCGGTCGCGCGGGCCGCCAGGGCGATCCCGGCTCATCCCGCTTCTACCTCTCGCTCGAAGACGATCTCATGCGAATCTTTGCGGGCGATCGGGTCAAGGCAATCATGCAGCGCCTCGGGATGGAGGCTGGTGTCGCGATCGAGTCGAAGATGGTCAGCAAGCGAATCGAGGCGGCACAGAAAAACGTCGAAGCCCACAACTTCACCATTCGTAAACATCTCATCGAGTACGACGATGTCATGAACAAGCAGCGTGCGACGATCTACAGTCTTCGCCGGCAGTTGCTTGAGCAACAGGACCATCGTGACGAGCTTCAGGAGACGGCAGAGTCGTTGCTTGATTCAATGCTCGATCAGTATCTCGGCGGCGAGATTTCACCGGAGAAATGGGACTTCAAGGGGCTCAAGGTCCGGTTGCTTTACCAATTCGGCTTTGACCCCGCGACAGAGGGGATCAACCTCGAGACGCTCGAACGACCTCAGATTCGAGATCAGATCTGGGGGAGGCTCGATGCCGAGTACCGCGCAAAGGAAGCGATGATCGGGGCTGAAGCAATGCGCTACTACGAGCGCATCATCATGCTCAACATCGTTGATGCACAGTGGAAGGATCACCTCCTTGCCCTCGATCACCTGAAGGAAGGAATCGGCCTCCGCGGCTACGGTCAGAAGGATCCACTGGTCGAGTACAAGAAGGAGTCCTTTGCGCTCTTTGAAGCAATGCTCGATCGCGTCGACGTCGAGACCGTGCGCGCCCTTTACCTTTTGCAGGTCTCAGTTGAAGAGCCACCCGAGAAGCGACTGCAGCGTCGTCCACGACGGGGCCAATTGACATTCTCAAAGGCCAATGCGACTGCAGCAGCGGCAGGAGAGGACGAAGGGAAGCCCCGGACGATAGTCAGCGACTCGCCGAAGATCGGCCGTAACGAACCCTGCCCCTGCGGTTCAGGCAAGAAGTACAAAAAGTGCCACGGGGCGGACCTCTAAACATGTTCACAGACACAAGGAGAAAAACATCATGAGCATACTCTGGATGATCATCGTCGGTTTGGTGGTAGGTGCGGTCGCCAAGTTCGTCATGCCGGGCAACGACCCGGGCGGCGTGATCGTGACGATCCTGATCGGTATCGCGGGCTCCTTTATCGGGACGTTCTGCGGCAGATTGCTTGGCTTCGGCGCCACCTACAGCGCAGGGATGATCATGTCAATTCTCGGCGCCCTGCTCCTTCTCTTCATTTACCGGCTGATCGCTGGTAAACGGTCTGCGTCAGCCTGACGGGTGATTGAGACGCGGTTGACCGCCTCTCAACGCGTAGTGTATTTTGAAGAGCGCTTGCACCCGTAGCTCAGCTGGATAGAGCGTCAGCCTCCGGAGCTGAAGGTCCCGCGTTCGAATCGCGGCGGGTGTACTTAATCAGAATCGGCAGAATCGGCAGAAAGGGCTACCGGTACTTCGGTAGCCCTTTCGCTTGTAGTGGGAACGGGAGTGACGCCATGCCCCCACGATACCGCGGGGGACACTGACAACGGCCAGCGTTCACTCCAATCAGCGCGTGCTCAGCGTCCTTGCGCGCTTCATACTTTGAGTTAGAATGGCCGCCTAAGAATGACTTTCAAATGAAGGAGAATCGAAATGAAGAAGAAAGCCGCTGCATCAAAACCCGTCAAGGGAACAGTCAAGAAAGCAGCTGTCAAATCAGCTAGCAAGCCGGTTGCGAAGATTGCAGCAAAGGCCTCAGCAAAGGCCTCAGCAAAGGTCGCCCGCAAAGCATCACCCAAGTCTTCAAAGAAGAAATCGACGGGCAAGCCGGTTGCCGTTTCATCCAGCTCGCTGGCTGCTGATCTCGCTGCCCTGCGTCGTCGCCGTTCATAGCGCTTGAAATCGCGTGAGAACAAAACAAAAGGGGTGGTCACCCACCCCTTTCATAATTAGCCCAAAAAAAAAGACCGCCGCGAACCCGAAATGCCGGGCTCGCGGCGTGATCAGTTATTTCTTCTTGGTAGCCTTCTTGGCGGCCTTCTTTGCAGGTGCTTTCTTCGCAGCTTTCTTGGCTGGCATATGTTTCTCCTTTCTCTCTTGGTTGCCTGACCACAAGATGAAGTGTTGCTTTAGCTCTTGTGGCCTAGAGCGAATAACATACTAGATGTAGCTTATAAACTTCTTCGCTACAGGTGTCAAGAAAATTTTTCTTCATGGCTTGCATGAATACGTCCGCATGAATCATGCGCGACGAACTTATTGCGGCGAGTGGACGACGAGATCGAAGATTTGAAGGAGCGTAGATGCGGATAATGAAACTGGATCGTACATTGGTGGTCATGACTTCGCTGCTGCTGACATTGATCGCACTCAATCCCAGCAGTGCGAAGACAGCGGACAATGATTGGGAAGAGAAGCTGCGCTCGATTCCACAAGCAGAGCGCATCAAGGAGTACATGCGGCATCTCTCTGCCGAGCCGCATCACATCGGCTCCGCTGAAGGTAAGAGACACGCCGAATGGATGCGGGATCTTTTTCGCGGCTGGGGATTGAAGGCCGAGCTTGAAGAGTTCGATGTCCTCTTCCCAACACCGAAGGAGCGCGCGCTCGAGCTCATCGCACCAGAGAAGTTCCAGGCGACGCTCAAAGAACCGCTCGTCGCCAACGATCCCGATTCAGGCGATGCCAACCAATTGCCCACCTACAACGCCTATTCTGGCGATGGCGACGTCACCGGTCCGCTGGTCTACGTCAACTACGGAGTTCCCTCCGATTACGAACAGCTCGCGAAATTGGGAGTCGATGTCAAAGGCAAGATCGTCATCGCACGGTACGGCGCAAGCTGGCGCGGCATCAAACCAAAGGTCGCATATGAGCACGGCGCCGTCGGATGCATCATCTATTCGGACCCGAAAGATGATGGGTTCGTGCAAGGTGATGTCTACCCCGAAGGACCGTTTCGACCTGAGCAGGGTGTTCAACGCGGCAGCGTCATGGATATGCCGATCCACCCGGGAGATCCTCTGACACCGGGTTGGGGTTCGACCAAAGGCGCCCGTCGGCTCAATCGTGCCGAGGCAAAGACGATCCTCAAGATTCCGGTTCTTCCGATCTCTTACGCCGATGCGCTGCCCCTGCTCAAAGCATTGCGGGGACCGCTCGCGCCGGAAGCGTGGCGCGGCGCGTTACCGATCACCTATCACATTGGCGCCGGTCCGGCGACGGTCAGGCTGAAAGTAATCTCGAACTGGGAGACGCACACTCTCTACAATGTGATCGCGAAGATCGAAGGAAGCTCGCTTCCCAACCAGTGGGTCATTCGCGGCAATCATCACGACGCGTGGGTCAATGGTGCGTCGGACCCGGTGAGCGGGATGGCGGTGGTTCTCGAAGAGGCTCGCGCATTCGGCGAGTTGCTCAAACAGGGCTGGCGGCCGAAACGAACGATCATTTTCGCGGCGTGGGATGGTGAGGAACCCGGGTTGCTTGGCTCGACGGAGTGGGCCGAGGAGCACGCGCAGGAACTGCAAGAGAAGGCCGTCGTCTATATCAACTCTGACAGCAATGGAAAGGGAACGCTTCGCGCCTCTGGCTCGCACACGCTCGAACGGTTCATCAACGATGTCGCACGCGCAGTGCCCGACCCGAAGGACAATCGATCGCTCTGGGAATCAATGAGGTCGCGACGGCTTGCGGCAGCACGAACCGATGACGATCGTCGGGCTCTCACGGAGCGCAATGATCTGCGCATCGGAGCTCTCGGTTCAGGCTCCGACTACACCGTCTTCATCGATCACCTCGGTGTCGCTTCGCTCGATCTCGGGTTTGGTGGTGATGGCGGCGGTGGTGTTTACCACTCGATCTACGATTCCTTCGCCTGGTACACGCGTTTTTCAGACACGACCTTTGAATATGGGAAGGCGCTCGCGCAGATGGCTGGCTCCGCTGTCCTCCGTCTCGCCGATGCGACGGTGCTCCCCTTCGAGTTCACCAACTTTGCAGAAACCGTCGGCGGCTATCTCGACGAAATCACGAAGCTTCCGCACCCCAATGTCGATCTGACACCGCTCCGCACTTCTGTTGAACGCCTGTGGCAGAGTGCAGACCGCTACGACCGCGCCCTGCGTGGCCGGTCACTCGCTGGAGGCTTGAACGAAACACAAGTCAAGACACTCAATCAACTGCTCCTCCAATCGGAGCGAAAGATGCTCTCGGAGAACGGCCTCCCACGGCGCGAGTGGTTCAAGCACCAGATCTACGCACCGGGTTTCTATACCGGTTACGGAGTCAAGACGCTGCCGGGCGTTCGCGAAGCGCTGGAGGAGAAAAAGTGGGGCGAGGCATCGGCGCAAGCGCTGGTGATCAGCCGTACCCTTGACGGGCTGACCGCGCTGATTGAGAACGCAACTGCTGAACTGATGAGGAAGTAGTAGCAGAATCAGGTAGTGCCTAAATTGGAATAGTGGAAGAAGAAGACTCACGCGAACGACGCGAAG
>JANNRD010000490.1:0-11394 GCA_031401095.1 Acidobacteriota bacterium | reverse complement strand
TGATCGACGCCGGCGCCGATGCGGTGGCGGTCATCTCCGCTCTTTATCCCGTCCCCGATCTAAACGGACTGGGCGGACTGGCCGCGCCTCCGGACACTTCCGAGATCAGTTCGCGGGCCAGTGCCTTACTCAGAGCCATTGGCGACTGACGCTCTCATCCGGGTGCGCTATAATCGGCCGCTATGATCAATACCGAAATCATCCAGCATCTTGAAGCCATCGTCGGCGCCGAGCACGTCACGACCGCGTCAGACGTTATCGTCGAGAACTCGCAGGACGCTCTCAAAGAAGTCTATCGAGCCGAGGCAGTCGTCTTCCCGAGAACCGAAGACCAGATCGCCCGGATCATGCTTCTTGCCAACGAACACCGGTTCTATGTCACTGCGCGTGGTGGCGGGGTCGGCTATACGGGCGGCGCGGTGCCGGTCCGTGGTGGGATCGTGTTGGCGACGAAGCGATTCAATCAGATTCTTGAGATCAATAAGGCAGATCTTGTCGTCGTGACGGAGCCCGGAGTGACCAATTTCAACCTGCAACAGGCGGTTGAGGCGCAAGGCCTTTTCTACCCGCCTGACCCTGCGAGCTGGAAGGATTCCTTTATCGGAGGCAACATCGCCGAAAACGCCGGAGGTCCTCGATGTGCCAAATACGGCGCAACCAAACAGTTCGTGCTCGGTCTGGACTTTGTGACACCGACTGGCGACGTGGTTCGCGCGGGTGGACGCACGACGAAGAACGCGACCGGCTACAATCTCGCGGCTCTCATGGTCGGCAGTGAGGGTATGCTTGGTATCATCACGAAGTGCACGCTGAGACTGCTTCCCCTGCCAGAAGCACGGCAGACGTCGCTGGCGGTTTTTTCGAGCGTCGAAGCGGCGTGCCATTGCGTCGCCAGCTTTGCCGATGCGGGCATTATGCCCGCCGCTCTCGAGCTGCTCGACAGTGCGTCAATCAACGCGATCGAGGACTATGAGCCTTCAGGACTGCCGCGAAGCGCCGGCGCGCTCCTGATCATCGAGGTCGACGGGCTGCGCGAAACCGTCCTGCGGGAAGCCGAGATCGTCTCTGAGGTATGTCGCGCCAGCGGTGCGATCAGCTTCAGGGGCGCGGCGACCGCCGAGGAAGCGACCTCGATATGGGAAGTGAGGCGCAAGCTCTCACCGGCGGTCCGGCGAACGGGCGTGCGCAAGATCAACGAGGACGTTGTCGTGCCGCGCTCGCGGATTCCAGAGCTGCTTGCCTTCATCAGCGAGGTTGGTCAGCGCGATGGTTTCCTGATACCAACGTTCGGACACGCTGGTGATGGTAATCTTCACGTCAACGTCATGCTGCAGCGCGATGACGAAGCGGAGCGTCAACTTGCCCACAAGACTGTGCGAGAGATCTTCGAGCGCGCCGTTGCACTCGGCGGAACAATCTCGGGCGAACACGGGATCGGCTACGCCAAGGCCCCATACCTCGATATCGCGCTCACGGGCCCGACCATTGAACTCATGAAGACGCTCAAACGCGCCATGGACCCGAACGGTGTTCTCAATCCGGGGAAGATGTTTGTCTAGTCCGGACGCCAGATTCCGTGCCGATCTTGAACCCGGTGCGCTCCGGTTCGGGCGATTGCTTCCAGAGTTCCCCGGAAATGACCTTTGGGGCCTGGGCGAGTTGACAGAGTGCCTCCCCTCAAGATCGAATGGCCGGGCGGCATGGCGGCGATCGCCGTGACGCCTGGCCGGTTCGGATTTCGTCGAAAAGAGAATAGGAAGTGGTATGCGTGCAAAGAGATTTGGTTCGTCCATGTTCCCGGTCCTGCTGGTTTGTCTGCTTTGCTCAGGTCTGGCGCTTGCACAAGGCAAGATCACCACTCCCAAGGAGCAATTCGGATTCAACATCGGCGATGACTACAATTTGGCCAACTACACGCAATTGGTCGAGTATTGGCAGAAACTCGCGAGGGAATCTGACCGGGTGAAACTGGTCGAGATCGGTAAGACGGCTGAGAGCCGCCCGATGTATATGGCGATCATCACTTCTCCCGAGAATCATCGCAATCTTGAGAAGTATCGCCAGATATCGCGCCGCCTTGCACTCGCCGAAGGGGTCACGGAGGAGGAGGGTCGACGTCTTGCCAGCGAGGGGCGCGCGGTGGTCTGGATCGATGGGGGCCTTCACGCCACAGAGACTCTCGGCGCTCAACAGTTGATCGAAACCGTCTACCAGCTTGTCGGCCGATCCGATGCCGAGACGACGCGTTTTCTGCGCGATGTCATCGTGCTAGCGACACTGGTCAATCCGGATGGAATGGAGCTGGTCTCGAACTGGTACATGCGCGAGCCAGACCCGCTCAAGCGCTCACTTGGCGGTCTCCCTCGTCTCTACCAAAAGTACATCGGACACGATAACAATCGCGACTTCTATCTCTCGTCACAGCCCGAGACTGAAGCTGTCAATCGCGTTTTCTACCACGAGTGGTTTCCTCAAATCGTCTACAACCATCACCAGACCGGCCCCGCGGGAACGATTCTCTTTGCTCCTCCGTTCCGCGATCCGTTCAACTACCTCTTCGATCCGATGGTTGTCTCCGGACTCGATCTCGTTGGCGCGGCAATGCATGGAAGATTCCTCGCGGAGGACAAGCCTGGCGCGACCAGTCGGTCTGGAACGCTCTACTCGACCTGGTGGAATGGTGGCCTTCGAACAACCGTTTACTTTCACAATATGATCGGCCTCTTAACGGAAACGATTGGAAATCCAACCCCGATGGAGGTTCCGTTCGTTCCGACACGGCAGCTTCCCAAGGGGGATTTGATCTCTCCTGTCGCGCCGCAGAAGTGGCACTTCCGGCAGTCGATCGAGTACTCCCTGACTGCCAATCGCGCCGTCATCGACATTGCATCCAAACACCGTGAGGATTTCCTCTACAACATCTACCGGATGGGTCGTAACTCAATCGAACGTGGCGGGCGCGACACCTGGACGATGTCTCCAAAGCGGATCGCAGATGTGCAGGCGCTGATCGCCAGGGAAAGACAAGCGGCAGGAGGCCGAAGTCCGCAGGAAGGAGACGTCGCTCCAGATGGAGGCTTCGCAGGCGGCATTGGTGGAGGTGGTGGCGGCGGCGCACGTGGCGTACCCGTGAAGTACTACGAGATGCTCAAGAAGCCGGTAGACCGCGATCCCCGCGGCTACATCGTTCCTTCCGACCAGGCGGACTTCTCGACGGCAACCAAGTTTATCAATGCCCTGATCAAGACGGGCATCACCGTGCATCAGTCGACACGGAGTTTCGAGACAGGCGGCAAGACCTACCCCGCCAGGTCCTACATCGTCAAGACGGCGCAGGCTTTTCGTCCGCACGTCATCGACATGTTCGAACCTCAGGACCACCCGAATGACTTTGCCTATCCGGGTGGGCCGCCAATCCCGCCCTACGATAGCGCGGGCTGGACACTCGCCTATCAGATGGGGGTTCAGTTCGATCGCATCCTCGATGGGTTTGATGGGCCGTTCGAGAAGATCACGGGGTTCGCCAGACCGCCGTCGGACCTTGCCAGGAAAGTCGCCAATCCAGTTGGCTTTCTCATTCGACATGAAGTCAATGACGCGTTCATCGCAGTCAACAGAGTGCTCAAGGCGGGAGGTGAAGTTTATTGGCTCAAACAGCCGATCACTGCTGCTGGTGAGACCTTTAAGATCGGCGCTCACTACATCCCGGCGCGACCCGGGATCGAGGCGCTCCTCGACAAGGTTTCCCGGGAGAATGGCCTGCCCTATACATCGATCACAACCAAACCCTCGGGAGAAGCTCTGCAGCTTCGACCAGTTCGAATTGCATTGTGGGATCGCTATGGCGGGTCGATGCCGTCTGGCTGGACGCGGTGGATTTTTGAGCAGTTCGATTTTCCTTTCACAGTCGTCTATCCGCCAACCCTCGATGCCGGTGAACTAGCCACGAAGTTCGACGTCATCGTCTTTGTCGCGGGTGCAATTCCCGGGCGCGATGGTGGACGCGGAGGTGGCGGAGGTGGCGGAGGAGGTGGTGGAGGTGGTGCTGGAGGGGGCTTGGGTGCGAATCCGGACTCGATACCGGCGGAATACCGGACGCAACTGGGCAGCGTCACGGTCGCGCGGACCATTCCACAGCTTCGCAAGTTCCTCGAGGCCGGTGGGTCGATCATCACGATTGGCAGCTCATCAAGCCTCGCGGCTCAACTTGGCCTGCCAGTTGCCAACGCACTGGTCGAGAGGACGGCTGAAGGAACTGAGCGACCGATCTCCTCTGATAGATTCTATGTCCCCGGGTCCATCCTTCAGGCCAACGTCGATACCGATCAACCGCTCGCATACGGAATTCCCGAAAAGGTCGATGTCTTCTTTGACAACAGCCCGGTTTTTCGTTTGAGACCTGATGCAATGAGAGCGGGTCTTCGTCCCGTCGCGTGGTTTGGGAGCGACCATCCGCTTCGTAGCGGTTGGGCGTGGGGACAGAAGTACCTGCAGGACGGTATCGCCGCGATCGATGCATCTGTCGACAAGGGACGGCTGTTCGTGTTTGGACCAGAGATCACTTTTCGTGCGCAGCCACACGGGACATTCAAGTTCCTCTTCAACGCGATCTTTCTTGGGCGGGCTGAATCGATTGTTCTGAAGTAGTTCTGGACGCTGGAGGCGCGCGTCATCGTCGGCAGGAGACGACGCGGATGCGAGGCTCGGACACTGCAACGCTGGGCAATGTGGGGCAACACGGGGCAATGCGGGGCAATGCGAGGATCGAAAGTGCTGAAACGGCCAGCGAAGACAGCGACGACCGAAGATCTCGGGAAACGCGTCTTCTCGGAACTGCAAAGCGCGTTGTTGTCGTTCGAGGCCGGCGCTTTCGCGGGTGACGTCGAGGCGATTCACGACATGCGCGTCAGCGCGCGAAGGCTGCGCGTGGCGCTCACCAACTTCGCAGCCTGCCTCTCGCTCGAGACGCGCCGTCAATTGAAGGACCACTTGACTCAACTGGCTGATGCGTTGGGCCGGGTGCGAGATATTGATGTCATGCTTGAATCGCTGAGAGCGATCGAGGCAGCAGAGCCGATCGCGCGCAGGTCAATCATTACGGACCTGTGCGTTCGCCACGTGCGTCGCCGAAAGTACCATCAGCAGAGGTTGGTCCAGTACTTTAAGAGCGAGGCCTTTCGCGGTCTAAAAGAGGCGCTGCCGGGATTGACGAATGGCCAAACCCTTTAAGGTTAAGAGGATATCGAGCGATGATCGGGCCGAGGCCGCAGCGGTCCGGATCCTTCGAACACGAGTGCGCGAGTTCTACTCTCACTGGCCCGACCCGGACGAACTGCCGAGCGAGGAGCAGCTTCACAATCAACGGATTTCCGGGAAACGCCTTCGCTACAGCGCAGAAATGGTTCGCGATCTCTATCCCGATCGGCTCGCCCTCGTCATCGACCTTCTCAAACGGCAACAGGACCTGCTGGGCTCGATACAGGACGTCGTCACACAACGCTCAATGATCGCTGCCGATCTGGCTCGACGTCGGCGAATCAGCGCGGGTCGCAGTCAGATCGTCGCTCTCGAGTCCATGCTCGCGAGCTACGCCGACCGCTATGCTTCTCTGTTCGCGGAGCTCGTCGACATTTGGCGCGGTCTGACCCAGAAGCAGTTGCGCGCCGCTCTTAAGAGACTCGTCTCGCGACCAGCCAACCGACCGGAGAATCCCCCGGACGGAGAGCCGCCAACGCTCACTCCTGCCAAAGCTCCTTCTGATTGATGAGACTAGCGACAAATCCGGCACCAAATCCATTGTCGATATTGACCACGGTCACATTTGAAGCACACGAGTTGAGCATTCCGAGCAATGCTGCAATGCCACCAAAGCTTGCCCCATAACCGATACTCGTCGGGACAGCAATCACGGGAACGCTGACCAATCCACCAACCACTGACGGCAAGGCACCCTCCATGCCGGCGACGCAGACAATAACCCTGGCAGCCTGAAGCAGCTCGCGCTGGCTGAGCACGCGATGAATACCCGCAACCCCAACATCGTAAAAACGCGAGGTGGTGTTTCCCATGACCTCGGCGGTGACTGCCGCTTCCTCCGCGACTGGAATGTCGGAGGTCCCGGCCGTGACGATGGCGATCGTTCCTCGCCCGCGGACGCGTTTTTCGCGGGCGACGGAGATGACCTGACAGATCTCGTGGAAGACGGCGGACTCCTCGACCGCGCGGACCAGATCGAACGTCGCTCGATCGGTGCGAGTAATGAGCAGGTTGGCTGAACTCTGCAGGAGACGTCCGGCGATGCCCGCCACTTGCTCGGGCGTCTTACCCTGGCCGAAGATGACCTCAGGAAATCCCTGCCTCAACGTCCGATGATGATCGACACGGGCGTATCCAAGGTCTTCAAACGGCATGTGCCGCATTCGTTCGAGTGCATCCTCGATTTCTATCTGCCCTTCCCTCAAACCGAGGAAAAGCTCTTTCAGGCGTTCCCGATCCATGTCTAGTCTGTCCTCTCAACTGATCGAATGGACAGCAAGGACACCAAGGACCTGAAGGACTGCAGGGACCTCGTCCCGGCAGTCGTTGGTGTCCTCAATGTCCGTAGTGTCCTCATAGTCTCTACCTTGACAAGGTTTCGCGACCGCTCCTATAGTTCATTGGATTGAGCGATTCGATATGAAATCATTCACCATTGGCATCACGGGCGCAAGCGGTTCAGTCTATGCGCAACGTCTTCTGACGCGTCTCAGTGAGAATCCGGGAGTTGAGCGCCTCGATGTCGTCATTTCACAAGCCGGCGCGCGGGTCGTCAGCGAAGAGCTGGGCATCAGCGTCGCCGGAACAGGGCGCCGTGTTGTGCGCGACTTTCTCGGACAGGATTCGGACAAGGTGACAATTCACGCGGCAAGCGATATTGGCGCTTCGATCGCGAGCGGCTCTCATCTTTCAGACGCGATGATCATCGTGCCGTGCAGCATGGGGACACTCGCCTGCATCGCCAGTGGCGTCGTGCGCGATTTGGTCCACCGTGCCGCCGACGTCTGCATGAAGGAGAGTCGCCTGCTGATCCTCGTCCCGCGGGAAACTCCGTTCAATGCAGTTCATCTCGAGAATATGCTAAAACTGGCGCGTTTGGGCGTTCGCATAGTTCCGGCGATGCCAAGCTTCTACTATCAGCCGAAGACAATCGATGATCTGGTTGAGCATTTCACCCACCGCCTGTTCGACCACCTCGGTGTCGAGCACGCACAGGAAACTCGGTGGGCGGGAAGCAAGAAGAAATAAGGGCCTGACTGATTGGCATGACCCGACTGTTGACGAAGAAGACGGGCTAAAGGCTGGAATCGATGCCTGCCGCACAGATATGTTGCACAGTCTGAAGACAACTCTCGAGATGATCAAGATCGAGCATACGCTTTTTGCGTTGCCCTTCGCGCTCCTTAGTGCAGTGATTGCCGCGCGCGGGCTACCCGATGTGCGGACGCTCTTTTGGATCGTCATCGCGATGATCGGTGCACGATCGGCGGCGATGGCGTTTAATCGATTAGTCGACCGCAACTATGACGCGGCCAACCCGAGAACGAGGATGCGTGCGCTTCCGGCCGGTCTGTTGACACCCCGGTTTGTCGCCTTCTTTATCGTTGTCGCATCGGCGCTCTTCGTCATCGCCGCCTGGCAATTGAATCGACTGACGTTGCTGCTTTCACCAATCGCCCTTGGATCGGTGCTCGCCTATTCCTACACAAAACGCTTTACTCTGTTCTCGCACATCGTCCTCGGCTGGTGCCTCGCGATCGCGCCTACCGGAGCCTGGATCGCCGTCCGCGGGTCGATCGATTCGGGAGCGCCGCTCTTGCTCAGTCTGGCCGTCCTGCTCTGGACTGCAGGATTCGACGTCATCTATGCATGTCAGGATCGTGAGTTTGACCTGCAGGCAGGGCTGCAATCGATTCCGCGGCGAGTTGGCATTGCTGGAGCACTGTGGATAGCCCGCGGCCTTCACCTCGCGATGTTACTTGCGCTCGCGACGGTTCACTGGTTGACTGGTCTGCACTGGATCGGTCTGCTGGGGTTGTTCGCAACCGCCGGGCTACTCATCTACCAACACAGCATCGTCCGCGCCGACGACCTTTCGCGCCTCGATCTGGCGTTCTTTACGACAAATGCCTGGGTCAGCGTCATTCTGTTTCTGACGGTCGCTACTGATATACTGATTCTTGGGTGAACAAATATTGATCGCAGGAGATGAAATGCTGGATGGGTTGATGGTTGATGGAACGCTTGCACCGATTGGAGAGAAGGTGGTTGCGGGCGAACGATTGAGCTTCGAGGATGGTTTGACACTCTTTGCGAGCGATGATCTTCATGGCGTCGGCCGCCTGGCTGACTTTGTCCGTCGGCGAAAGCACGGCAAGGCGACATACTTCAACGTCAATCGACATTTGAACCCAACAAACATCTGCTACGCCGACTGCAAGTTCTGCAGCTTTTTTCGGAAACCGCGCGAGGCTGGGGGATACACACACAACGTCGAGGAATCGGTCCGGATGGCCCGCGAGGCGTGGGATCAGGGCGCGACCGAGCTCCACATTGTTGGAGGGCTGAACACCTGGCTTCCCTTCACCTACTTTACCGATCTTCTTTCGACGTTAAAGAGAGAGCTCCCAGGAATGCATCTCAAGGCGTTCACCATGGTGGAGATCGACTATTTCGGGCGTTTCTACAAGATGTCGGACGAAGAAGTGATCGAGAAGCTGCGCAGTGCCGGGATGGATTCCTGTCCCGGCGGGGGCGCTGAGATCTTCGCAGATCGCGTTCGCAGGCAAATTTGCTCGCACAAGACGGATGGGCAGAGATGGTTGGATCTCTCTGGCAAGGTTCACAATGCCGGGTTGAAGACAAACGCGACGATGCTCTATGGGCACATTGAGAACCACGAGGATCGCGTCGATCACTTCGTCAGGTTGAGAGAGCAGCAGGAAAAGTCAGGCGGATTTCAGTGTTTCATCCCGCTCGCCTTCTATCCACCAGAGACGCAGCTCTCGAGTCTTCCCGGACCCTCCGGGATCGACAGCCTGAAAACGATCGCGGTCTCGCGGCTGATTCTCGACAACATTGATCACATCAAGGCCTATTGGGTCATGCTTGGCAAACGCCTCGCGCAAACTGCACTTCACTTCGGCGCGAACGACTTTGATGGAACGATTCTCGGTGGTGGTGAATTGATGGAATCGTATCTCGCCGATGGCCCGGGTGAGAATCAGGCAACCAAGACCGAGATCGTGCGGTTGATCACAGAAGCGGGTTTTCTCCCAGTCGAGCGCGATACGCTCTACCATCCACTGCACGAGTACGCCGCTGCGTGACCCTGGATCCGTTTTTCTTCCTCCCTGTTGTATTCTTTCCCTTATGACTCAACGAGAAATAAAGATTGCCCATAGTCCGGATTCGGACGACGCGTTCATGTTTTATGGTCTGGCGACCGATAAGTTCGACACCGGCGAGCTTCGTTTCAGCCATGTCCTGAAGGATATCGAGAGTCTCAATCGGACGGCAATGACGACGCGTGACTACGATGTCACCGCAGTCTCCTTCCATGCCTACGCGTACATCTCAGATCACTATGCGCTTCTTCCGCACGGAGCGAGCATCGGAGATGGCTACGGTCCGATCGTCGTCGCTCGCGAGGCATTTCCGGCATCGGACCTGGCTCATAAACGGGTCGCAGTGCCGGGTACGCTGACCAGCGCATTTTTGGCGCTCAAGCTCTTCACACCGGATTTTGAGTATGAGGTAGTGCCTTTCGACAAGATCATCGACGCGGTTGTGACGGGTCGCTTTGATGCCGGCCTGCTGATTCACGAAGGGCAGTTGACGTACCACGAGGATGGTTTGACAAAGATCGTCGACCTTGGCCTCTGGTGGAAACGCGAGACGGGCCTGCCGCTGCCGATGGGGGGCAACGCGATCAAGCGCGACCTCGGTCCGGAGTTGCAGCGCGAGGTTTCTCGCTGGCTCCAGCGCAGTGTTGAATACTCCCTCGCAAATCGTCACGATGCGCTCTCTTACGCGATGCAGTTTGCGCGCGATATGACGGTCGGTCTGGCGGATCAGTTTGTCGCCATGTGGGTCAATAATCTGACGCTCGATTATGGCGATGATGGTAGACGCGCCGTGCAATTGCTGCTTGATGAGGGATTTCGGAAAGGGATCATCCCGCATGAGGTGAAGATCGAGTTCGTAGGTTAGAAGAAGAGAGACCTTCGATTTTGGATGTTGGATTTTCGATTGAAGAACGAGAAGCGCGCAATCTCACATGAGCACCGCCCGGTCAGCTATCCGATCGATCCGCAGTCACCAATCCTCATCCGGCGATCACTACCTTTGGCTGCCACTGAGTTCGCTCTTCATCGTATTCTGCAATGGCGAGCAGGTCGCCTTTTCCGTTGCAGAGCATGACCCGCTCACCGTTGCGCGCCGTTCTCCGGCACTTGATGCCTGCCCCGTGCCGCACCTTCGTCTCGTCAGCTTCATCCAACTCAACGACCGCTAGGCCGATGATGCTGGTCACTACCTGGAGAGTCTCGTCGAGCCTCCCGGCGTTGACCAGTTCCTCGAGCCTCTCGAGGGAGATCGCCTTGTCGAGCAGGCATCTTCCGGCACGTGTCCGCCTCAGTGCGACCAGATGGGCCCCGACGCCAAGGCGTTGGCCGATCTCCTCAGCGAGGGTTCTGATGTAAGTTCCTGCCGTGCAAACCACTCGAAAAGCGATGTCGCCAGACGGAAGGGAGGCATTCGCTCGTTCGTTGAGCTCGAGCTCTTTGATCTCGATATCGACTGGCTTGCGAGCGATCACCTCACCGCGTCGTGCCATCTCGTAAAGCCTTACACCATCAACCTTTTTGGCTGCATACATCGGTGGGACCTGTTGCCGGCGCCCGCGAAACTCGGGGAGGACCGAGCTTACCTCCGCGATCGTCACGTGACCGGGATGACGGTAGGGGGGAATGGGTGATCCGGTCAGGTCGCCGGTATCAGTCGCTGAACCCATCCGCATAACAGCCTCATATTCCTTGTCCTCGCAACTGAGAAACCGGGCGAGCCGGGTCATCCGGCCAACACACAAAACGAGGACTCCGGTGGCAAATGGATCCAACGTGCCCGTGTGTCCGATGCCACGTGTCTGGAGAATACGGCGCGCGCGCGCGACGACATCGTGTGATGTCCAGTCGGCCGGCTTGTCGATGATAATGACGCCGTCGATATTACCTGCCATGCTGAGAAGTGTCGCGCAAATCAGGCGATTGCGCCACCTCGCGACTCCGTTGGTCCTGCAGGGTGTGTCAAAAAGCCGAGCTGGGGCTCGGCGTTGCCAGGCTGCCGCCCGATCAAGGG
>JANNRD010000489.1:0-2555 GCA_031401095.1 Acidobacteriota bacterium | reverse complement strand
GCGACTGCACCGTGATCGTGCGAGATGATCTCATACGGGTTTCCGTCCGGGTCCTTGAAGTAGAGCGACCAGGCCACCTCGTGATCAACGACTTCAAGATCGTGGCCCAGCGTGTCAAGAAGATGCTTTTGCCAGCCTATGAATTGCTTGGCGTCGGCCCCGAAGGCAACGGTCGAGCGGCACTCCTCGCTCGGCCGCTCGAATAGCGCGAGATGAATACTTCCCGAGGAGTTGGTCATCGTCAGTGGCCCACCGTTTGTCGCCCAGAACTCAAGCTCGGGGACCCTTCGAAGACCCATGACCCGCTCGTACCAGCTTTCTGCTGCCGGCCGATCTGAAACGAACACGTGAACGTGATCGATGGATAAAAGCGTTGGAGTCATGCGTTACGCCGGCATCGTCTGTGTCTAAGGCATGTGGAAGGGAGGCATCGGCATTCGTCAGTGGCCCAGCGACGTAGTTCACCGGGGCGCTGCCGTCTGCAGGAGCGTTACCAGAAAGACGGCGGCGAGTCCGGCGAAAGGGGGAGCCAGGCGCCTTGATGGAGTGCGTCTCACTTGGGGCTGATTGCTCCAGCGGCGGGCCAGTTCGTATCGCCAACTCGCTTGAGATTCATCTCGAAAAAGCGGACCGGTTCCATGCCGGGCACGATCCGGTCACCCACTTCCCGCAACGTATCGCCCTTGATGACGGCTGAATAGCGGATGGTCATTGGCCCAGCAGGGATTTCCCATTCGTAACCATCGGTCGTCGGCTTGAACACGAAATCGCCGACATTGCCCTGCGCATATGAATGTATTGTGTAAACGCGCTTGGCTGGGTTGTAGGAGATAGTGGCGAATGCGCCGAATGTGGCCATGCCATTCGCATCATATCCCCGCCCCTCAATGACCTTCACCGACCCGTCCAGGAATGGTCCGATCCGCTCAGTCTGTGTGATCGAGTGCTTCTCGCCGGACGGCAGGATGGTCCACGCGGGCCCTCTCCACGCCCCGTCCATGGCCGCGAGCGGGACCATCGCCTCGCGTTGGGCCCTGATCAGGCTTGCCGGGTCCGGTCGCTCTTGTTGTCCGACAGCAGTTAGAGTCACTCCCCCTGTCATGAGGAACGTCAACGCGATGAGTAATCGCTTTTTCATTCGTCTCCTTCCCGAAAGTGGAATTCTCGCATAATGCCGATGCCTTGCGGACATGGCAAGCCTGACGACAACCGGCGAGCGGATTCGGACGGCCTTTTGCGGATAGGCGTCATCCGCTTCCAAACGACGGCCGAGATAATCATGACTACAAGAACTCTACGCTTGAATCCTCTCATCGACGCTGGCGCTGCTTTGCGGTCCCCCTGGCCATGAGTTTCTCGATCTCCGCGATCTCGACGGGAGCGAAGGCCGAAAGATTTTCATACCCGGTCTCCGTCATGAGGATCACGTCTTCAAGGCGGATGCCTATTCGCTCGTCTGGGAGCGTCATCGCCGGCTCGATCGTGAAGAGCTGTCCCGGTTCAAGCGTCGTTGTCGGCAGTCGCACATCATGCACTTCCATCCCGATTGTGTGGCCGAGGCTATTCGCGCGGCTCGTGCGATAGCGCTCAACGAACCGGGTTGCGGCCTCCCTGATCTTCGCATCGGTGAATTTGAATCCCGCCATGACTGCATCCATCCTGGCCACCGCCTCCGTCATGATTTCACCGGGCGTCGCGTGAACGCGGATCGACGTCATTAAAGCCTGATAGAGGCGAAGATAGATAGTGTAAAACTCCCGCTGCCGCGCCGTGAAGCGCCCATTTGCCGGAAAGACCCGCGTCACATCCGAGACGTAGTACTTGTAATCCGGAGCGTAATCGAATTGCACCAGGTCGCCATCGCGCAGTTGCGCGGTGTTCTTGTGATAGTGCGAGTAGAGGGTGTTCGTCCCTGTCGCGACGAGCGCAAAGTAGGCGGCCCCCTGCGATCCATGTTTCTTGAAGATGTATTCGGCGTTGGCCTGCAGTTCGTATTCGAACATGCCGGGGCGCGCGTTGCGCATCGCCTCCATGATTCCGAGGCCGGTAATTCGTGTCGCTTCGCGGATGAGAGCGATCTCGCGCGCACTCTTGACTGCGCGCATGACATCGAGGATCGGATCGAGGTTCTGCAGGTTCACCTGAAGGGCGAGGGCCCTCAGTTTTTGGCCGAACGCCTCTTCGCGACTGAGTCGTCCATCCCACGGATCCTCCCGTGTTGCCTTCGTGGTCGCCACCGCATCGCTCGAGGAGGCATTCCCAAGTACCTCGGCGCGAAAGGGTGTGTAGATGATTCGCGCCTCGCGCGCTAGTGCTTCGATCGCGCCGGTGAACTCCTCGCGCGGAAGTACGGCATCGAGGCCGGTCGCCCTGACAGCCGGCTCCCCCGGGCTCATCGCCTCGCCGAACATTCGCTGGCGCCGCTCGGCGCCAGCGTAAAGATAGATTGTCGATCGCCGCGTCCGCCCATCGATGACCAGGATCGCGCGGGGTTCGATCACGCCACAGAGATAGAAGAACTGATTGCTCTGCCGCAGCGGCTGCTCCCCGGGCCG
>JANNRD010000488.1:0-2106 GCA_031401095.1 Acidobacteriota bacterium | reverse complement strand
CATGACATAGACAGTATCATTCTGAAAGACCGGCGCGGGGATGACGTTGCCCCCGAGACCCGCACACTCCCAGAGAAGAGTGCCTGTTTCCAGGTCATAGCTTCTAACTTTGCGTGTCGCGCTGATGACTGCGTGCTTCCTGCCCTTGTGCTCAACGACGAGGGGCGTCGACCACGAACTCATCTCGTCCCGAGTTGCCCGCCAAAGTTCCTTCCCATTTGACTTGTCGAGAACGACAGCGAAGGAGTCTCTTTCCTGGTCAAATGTGAGCACGAGACGATTGCCGTGGAGCGCCGGCGCCGTTCCCTCGCCAAATTCATTACGCATTCGCAGGCGGACGCCAAGATCGCGCTCCCAGATGAGTTTTCCATTGAGGTCGTAACAATAGACGCCATTGGACCCAAACGAGGCGAAGACATGTTTGCCATCGGTGACCGGAGAGTTCGAAGCGAAACTGCCGTACATCCGGTGATAGCCCTCGTGCGGGTTGACCACCTTGGCGGTTCGTTCCCAGAGGACCTTGCCGGTCTTCCGGTCCACCGCCATGAGGACGAGCTTCTGCTCTTGTCCGACGCCGGCTCCGCCTCCAGGACCTCCGCGGCCGGGTGGGCGACCAGCAGTCGCCGGTGCCTGTTCCGGCGGCGCCGTTGTCGGAGTGGCGGCGGAAGCTGTGACGGGCACCGCCGTTGTCAGGAAGATGCGATCACCCCAGACGACTGGCGTCGAGTGGCCACGACCCGCAATCGGAATCTTCCACCGGACATTCTTTGTCGAGCTCCATTCGGTTGGGGCGCTGCCGCGCGCCATTCCATTGAGTGCCGGACCGCGCCATTGCGGCCAGTGACCCTCGTCACTTTGTGCTTCCACTTGCAAGAGGCAACTGAAGGCCACTCCCAAAATCATTACGAAAGCTATGACCCAGATTTTCTTCATCAACAGACTCCCCACTTGTTTTCGCCGCTATTGCGTCACAACGGCTGCAATAATTTGATTGAATATCTCGTCATGTCGGGTCGCCCACCTGAGCACAACGACCAGATCGTGATCGGGGTCGACCCAGATCACATTGCCTCCAGCACCGCGTGCGGCGAAGGTTGTCTTCTTTGCGCCGGGCCATTTCTTGAGCCACCAAAGAAAGCCATAGTCCTCCTTGATCGACGCCGGAGTCGTCGAGAGCTCAACCCATTTGTCTGAAACAAGTTGCCGATTCTTCCACTTACCCTGTCGCAGAAAGAGGTATCCGAACCGGGCCATATCGCGGGTACTGATGAAGAACCCACCACCCCAATGACCGCCGCCGCTGACCGAGTTCATCTTCCGTCCATCAATGACCACCTCTGAATTCCTATATCCGTTCCAGACCCACGTCTTCGAAGCGCCGATCGGGTCCATGACCCTCGCTTTGAGAACCTCAGGCAGCGGTCGCTTCCACAATCGAAGCAGTGCAAGGGAGAGGCGGTTGACGCGAACATCGTTGTAATTCCAGAACGTACCGGGTTCAGCGAGAATGTGCCCCTTCGGCTCATCGATCGTCGAGGGCTTCTCCCAAAGCCACCCGTCCCACTCGCTCGTCTGTTGAAGCAGATGTTGCCAGGTGATCTGCGCATTGTGCGGCGAGTCGAATCCGCCGTCTTTGATGTATTTCCCGACCGGATCGTTGACATCCCTGATCATGCCCCGATCGAAGGTCAGACCGGCGACCGCCGAGAGAAAGCTCTTCGAGGCGCTAAACGTCATGTCAGCCCGAGCGGTGTCGCCAAATTCCGCGACGATGTAGCCATGTCGCAGGACGAGACCGTTGATCTCGCCACGCTCTTTCACCGGACCAATGATCTCCGGATGGCTTTCCTGACGCTGTCGGGCCGCGATTACCTGAGCGACGCTTTTTGGCTCCTTCTGCTGTTTTGCATACTCGATGGCTGCTTCGAGTTTTGAGGCATCCATCCCGACCTGCTCTGCCGTTCTCCGTTCCCACTGCTCCCCAGGAGGTGGAAAGTACGGCATAGTCTGCGTCGTCGCGGCGATCGCCGATGCGAGCGTCAAGGACATGACGAAGACAAACAGTTGCAGGTTACGTCGGAGTGTTTTCATAGCGATCGAGCACAC
>JANNRD010000487.1:0-4240 GCA_031401095.1 Acidobacteriota bacterium | reverse complement strand
CGGATCCACGCTCGCCTCAGCCGTGATACTCAAAGACCCGGCCGATCTTCCCGCTCATCTCGCCGGTCTCGTCTCTCCAAATCCATATCTGACTTTTGCGAGGGCCCTTGAGCTCTTTCATTTCCCGGTCGACCATCCGGTCGGAATTCATCCACTTGCTCTTGTCGCCCCAACAGCGCACATCGGCGCCGAAGTCACCATCGGCGCTTTTTCGGTAGTCGGCGATCGAGCCTCCATCGGTGATCGTGTCACTATCCTCTCAAATACAACCGTCTACCCCGAAGCCATGATCGGGAGCGACTCCTTTGTCCACTCCCAGTGCGTCGTCCGCGAGCGATGCACTATCGGGCAGCGTGTCATCCTTCAGAATGGGGTTGTCATTGGAAGCGATGGGTTTGGATATGCCAAAGACTCAGATGAGCGCTGGTACAAGATACCTCAAACCGGCAGGGTAATCATCGAGGATGATGTCGAGATCGGAGCCGGCACGGTCATTGATCGCGCCACCCTCGGCGCGACCATCATAGGCCGTGGAACCAAGATCGATAACCTCGTCCAGGTGGGTCACGGCGCCGTTGTCGGTGAGGATACGCTCCTCTGTGCGCAGGTGGGTCTCGCAGGCAGCACGCAGGTGGGCAACCAGGTCATTCTCGGCGGGCAGGTCGGCGCCGCCGGACACCTCACCATCGGCGATCGCGTCATCGCAACCCCGCAAACTGGAATACCAAACTCAGTCCCCGATGATCGTGCCATCTCCGGCTCTCCGGCCATCGACCATCGCGCCTGGCTCCGCTCCTCTGCGGTCTTTGCGCAATTGCCGGCATTGCAAAAAAAGATCAGGCAACTCCGGCAACGCGTCGAAGAACTCGAGCAGCACTCCAAAGGAGGCTGATCCAGCGACGATCTGAATTTCGAAATAAGACGCCAAAGCGCGCAATCCGAAATCTAAAATCCAAAGAACCTGCTAGAATGCCTTTTTGCCTGAGCTTTCCTCTTTTGGAGATTTGTGCATGTCAATCAAGATTGAGAACAAGGCGAGCCTGACGCCGCCGCGAAGGACGAGCGAGATCATTGCGGGAGCGATGGAAGCCGTGCCGCGCGAACACGTTCGAGGGCTCAGTCGTCTTGTGTTGGTCGACTTCATCACCCCTGAAAGTCGGCTCACCCTTCCAAGCATCAACCTCAACGAGTTACCGGGCCTTTATCATCCGAAGATGGGGACAGCCCAACCCTGGTGCGAAGTCGCACTCGGTGTACTCCTCCCTCAAACCGGCTTCTTCAAACGGCTCGCGGCCCGACTCAATTATCGCGCCAATCTCGTCGGCCTGGTTCTTTCGCTACAGGCTCAGCACTACTATCTGACTTTCTCCCACGGCATCAAGAAACACCAGTACGAGGGTGCGGTCCGAAACTACGTCGAGAAATACCACGAAGTTTGGAGGGAGCAGCAGGGCGGCTGGAGATATCGCGCGTTCAAGCCTCTCCGGCCGTACCTCGACCGTTGGGCTCGTCGCCTTAAGAAGAAATATGATGCGAGCCAGAAGAAGGCCTAGCCGACTGGTGGAACCGGGGCAAAAATACCGGACACCAGACTCTCGGTCGCAGCCTCAGCCGTCGGTTTCAAGCTGCGCAAGAGCCTGGCTGAGAGCAGCTCTCAACTCATCCCGACTCACCGCCGAACGACGAAACTTGACCTGAAGGACATATTCCCGGGCCGGCTGAGTGTATCGAAAGATGTACGGCGCCGGTCGCGTCTTCTTGACGCCTTGCGTTCGAGCCTGCCGCGCCTCATCCCGATTAAATCCGTGCTCAACGATGCGTTTCACAAAGGACTTCATCGCGTCGGCATGTGGCTGACGAACTACCTGTAATAGCAATGATTTAGCGTGTATGTCGGCGCGTCGACACTCGTCCTTGACATCACCTGGGAGGAGGGCGATCGAGAGAGCCTCGGTCACTGAGGACCTGGATTTTCCGATCTTGCGCCCGACTTCGTCGTGGGTATAGCCGAATCGTTCGATGAGCATGAGTAGCCCTTCGGCCTCTTCGAACGCTGTCAGGTCCTTCCTTTGGAGATTCTCGATCAAGGCAATCTCTGCAACAGCGCGGTCATCGACCTCCATTTCGATGCAGGGGAGTTCGCGTAGACCGGCTTCCTTAGCGGCTCTGTAGCGGCGTTCGCCCGAGATGATCATGAATCGTCCGCCAACTTCGGAGGGACGGACAAGGAGAGGCTCCAGAACCCCTTTCTCAACGATCGAGGCAACCAGTTCAACGAGATCACCAAATTCGATGCGTGGCTGTTTTGGGTTTGGTTCAAGTCGCTCGATCGGGATCATGCGGCCGATCGGAGTCCCCCGGCCCGAAGCAAGTTCTTCAACGTAATGGCGGTCGTGCCGCATTTTGAGTGTCGTCGGAAGTCCACGTTTAGCTGGCACGGCTCATCACCTCGTCACAAAGTTTGGAGTACTCGATCGCCCCACTCGAGGTGGGCGCGAAGGTGAAGATCGATTCCCGATATGCCGGACTCTCTTCGAGCCGCACCGACTTTGAGATCGTTGTCTCGAAGACCTTATCACCAAAAACCTGGCATATCTGCCCGTAAATATCCTTTGAGAGCGTGGTTCGTCGATCATGAAGGGTCACGAGAACCCCGAGGATATCCAATTGGGGGTTCGGTCGCGCCTTGATCCGCTCGACGGTCTCAAGAAGATCATCCGTTCCCTCAAGGGCGAAATAGGATGACTGTATCGGAATGATCAGATGGGTCGAAGCAACCAGGGCGTTGACGGTGATCATTCCAAGGGTCGGTGGGGTATCCAGAACCACAACATCGTAATCCGCGAGCGCCGGGTGCAGGCGATCCTTGAGCTTGTAGGGGGCCTCGAAATCCCCAACCAGTTTGCCTTCAATCTTGGCCAGACTGATTCTCGCGGGCAGCAGGTCGAGGTTCTCTACAGGCGTCTTAAGAATCGCGTCCTTGAGCCTTAAGGTGTCATCGGTCAGTATTTCATAGACCGTGAGTTCAATACCTGCCGGGTCCAGAAACGAGATCGTACTGTTTGCCTGTGGGTCAAGATCAGCAAGGAGGACGCGATTCCCTTTTCTTGCCAATGCTGCCGCAAGATTGATCGCCGTGGTGGTCTTTCCCACACCACCCTTCTGATTGGCGATCGCTATCCTTATCCCTCGCAATGACTCTCCTCCGACGATCAGCCTCCGACGATTAGATTGAAGCACGCCAGACACGGAAGAAAAGACTCCAGCCCACTTCCGCTCCTGGGTGCAAAATTCTCATCTGGACTCGCTGACAGACTCGGTCACGGGCTACCCAACAAGAATGCGCCAACGGGTGCGCCTAGTAATGCGCATCCTAGTCCGGTGCGCGACGATTGTCAATTGGGCCTTTGCGAAACCCGACCACTACATCTTGTATTCACCGAGATCGTCGATCTCGTCCGGCCACTCCACTTCGTCCTCCACCTCGCTTTCGCCGGCGACACGCGTCAACTCGGTCTTGCGCGAACTCTCAATCACCTCCTCACGGACGAAGATCGGGCAATCGACTCGCAGGGCGAGGGCGATCGCATCGCTTGGGCGGGAGTCGATCAAAATCGCGCGATCGCCCGCTGCGATCTCAATCACCGCATAAAAGGTGTTGTCCCTCAGTTCAGTGACGATGACGCGTCTGACCTCGCCTCCAAACTGGTTGATCACATTCCGAAGCAGGTCGTGCGTCATCGGCCGCTGCGGCGCTACCTTCTCGATCTCCGAAGCAATCGAGTTGGCCTCGAATGGCCCGACCCAGATCGGAATCATGGTCTCGCTCTCAATGTCCTTGAGCAACACTATCGGTGCGTTCGTCGACGGGTCCATCAGCAAACCCCGAATTTTCATTTCCCGTTCCATATACCCTCTTATTACTTCACTTAACAGCTCGCAGCTGAGCCTGTTTCGAGATAATCTCTCCGTAAAGACTATGCGCACGACATTCTTTGACAACAACCTTCACTAGTTCTCCGAAAGTACTGTCAGCTTTAGGAAAATTGACCACCTTATTGCATCTGGTATGTCCCGTGCTGTCACCTGACGACCGCGCGCTTGATCCCTCAACCAGCACCTCGACTTCGGTATCCAGATAGCGCGAATAACGACGTTTCTGAATCCTGTCCTGGAGCTCCTGGAGGCGCAAGAAGCGGTCTGTCTTGACCGCCTCGGGAACTGAATCAGTGTAGGCCGC